>JBFKTF010000074.1:0-9184 GCA_041636435.1 Thermoplasmatota archaeon | reverse complement strand
TCGGGGACGTGTGCGCGGAGCCCCACATCGTGCGGTATCTGGACGACGCCCAGGTCGCGGCGGACGCCATCGACCGGGGCCAGTGGTTCGAATACATCGTCTTCCCGGAGCACGTGATCCCGGTGGGCGGCGCGTTGGACGGCACCGGCGGCATCGCCCTCCAGCAGGACTTCCAATTGTTCACCCACGGATTCTACAACATGGCGCCCCGCGAAGGTTGGACGTTCGGGGCCGACGGCCCGCACCCGTAGCACGGGCCAAGGCGTGGACCACGAAGCTTGCCCTGGCCCAGCCCATGCTGCGGCATGCGTCTTGCGGACATCGTGGCGGCGGCGCTGGTCGCGATCGCGTTGCTCTTGGTGGTGCAGGCAACGTGGAGCCCACCCCAGATTGAGCCGGGGGACGCGCCGGAACGCATCGGGCAACGGGTCACGGTGACGGGCACGTTGTTGGAGGTGCGGTGGTTCGATGACGCGGGACGCGGCCAGGTGGCGGGCGGCGGCGCCGTGCTGCAGGTGTGGTTTCGGGACGTCCACGAGCTGCACCAAGGCATGCAGGTGCGGTTGCATGGACTCGTCGTGCAGGAGGGCGGATTGCCCCGCCTCGACGTGGAGGCCGTCGACGTGGTGGAATGGCCGAGAGACCAGCCCATGTCCCTGGCGGCCTTGGCGCGCAACGTGCAGGCGCTGCAACACCACGAAGTGCAGATCCAGGGCCACGTGCAGGGCCGCACCCTACACGCCGAAGGGCACAACATCCGGCTCGTGGGCGAGGCCCCGACAGGCCACGTGCACGTGGCCGGCGTCGTGGCATACCATCCACCGTGCCTCTGCCATGCCTTGGTCGTGGGCGATGCATGGACGCCGTAGGCGCCGTCATGGCGGGCATCGTCGTGGGGACGCTGACTGGGCTCGTCCCGGGGCTGCACGTCAACCTGCTGGCGGCCCTGGCGCTCACCGTGCCCGACTTGCCCCCCGAAGCCGCCCTGGGGATTCTCGCCGTCGGTACGGTGCACACATTCGTCGCCATCTTGCCATCCACGTACCTCGGGGCCCCGGCGGATGGGTTGAGCGTGCTGCCCGCCCATCGGCTACTTCGCGAAGGGGCGGCCCCCGAAGCGGTGCGCCTGAGCCTTGCCGCCAGCCTGGTGGCCGCGTTGGGGGCCGTCGCCATGCTGTGGCCATACCAGCGGATTCTGCGCCACGCGGCGGTGTTGCCGTTCATCGAAGCGGCGGCCCCCGCCATCCTGTGCGCTGTGCCGATGTGGCTGGCGCTCCGGGACCGGAACCCATTGGCCGCGGGGGCCACGGCGGCGTTGGCGGCGCTGCTTGGCCACCTTGCATGGGACCACCCCGTGGCGGGCCGATTGCCCGGCTCGGCGCTGTTGCCACTCTTGTCGGGGCTGTTTGGGGTCCCGGCGTTGGTGTGGGCCATGCGTGCCCGCCAATCGCACCCCACGCCCGAGGTGCCGCCACGACACCTCGACCGGGGTCTGCTCGGGGGTTGTCTTCGGGGATTGGCGGCCGCGGGGTGGACGGCCGTGCTGCCCGGTTTGACGGCGGCGGTGGCCTCGGCCATGGCGCTGCCCGCCGGGCGCAGCCCGCGGCAGGCGCTGGTGAGCTTGAGCGCCGTCAACACGGCCCACTTGATGCTCACCATGGGCGTCTTGTGGATTACCGGGAGAACCCGGAGTGGGTTGGCGATCGCGTGGCAGAGCCTGCACCCCGTGCGGCCCTGGGTCGGTGCCCCGCCGCCGGACTTGTTGGCGGCTGCCGCAACGATGTTGGTGGCGGGCACCGCCGCGGTGCTGGCCACGGCGGCCCTGGATGGCCCGTACCGGCGCGCCGTGGCCAGTGTGCGTCCGGGCGTGGCCGAAGCCGTGGCGTTGGTGATTGTCGTCGCGCTGTGTTGGGCGACGACGGGTTGGCCGGGCCTCGTGTTGCTGGCGGTGGCTAGCCTCGTGGGCGCGGTGCCGTTGTGGGCCGGCACGCGGCGCATCCATTTGGCCGCCGCATTGTCCATCCCGATTGCGTTCAGGCTTGCATTCGCTTGAGCGCGGTGGCGGCGGCGTCGCGGACGTCCAATCCAGCTTCCGCGGCGATGCGGAACAATGCGGCTTCGGCGTGCAACAGGCCGCCGGTGCGGTCCTGCAGGTCGGCCACTTCCGCCAACACCCCGGCCGCGTCGGTGCCCTTGCTGGCGGCCACCCGTTCGAGCCATGCCTCGAATCCATCGCCCTCCACCGGCGCCGGTTCGCTGGCCACGTCGCCGGCCGGGGTGGGCTCCGGCGCGTCCCGCGGTTCGGGGAGGTCGTCGGGGTGTGGTCGGCCGCGGGGCACGTCCACGGTCTTGGGGTCGAAAGTCACGGCGGCCTCGTCGCCGTCCATCGTCAAGAGACGCGCCGCGATGCATGCCTCGACGTAGCGTTTGGCGGCACCGGGAGGCATCCACCCCAACTCGAGGCTCATGACGTGGGCCCAACGGGATGGTTCCATTGTGCGCCGACCTTCCCGACGCGCCACGAAGGCCAATGCCGCCTTGGCGTCCACGCCGCAGCACCATCGGATGCGTTCAAGGACATTGGGGGACTCGCCACATCCCCCGATGATGAGTGAATCCAATGCCGACTCGTGAGGAAAAGACGGGCGGACTGAGGGGGACATTCGCTTCAACCGCCGCATAGGCTTAAGCTGCGGCAAGACCGGTCACCCCCATGCACAAGACCTGGGTTGTTCTCTTGGTCCTGACCGCCGGTTGCCTTGGCAGCGAACCTGAGACCGTGCCGGCTCCCGACATCGAAGACGATGACACCCCACCGGAAGTCGACGCCACGGCGCCCAAGGTGTTCCGCGGCACGGGCACCGTCGTGGCCAGCGCCGGCCCCTTGGCCACGAGCCAAGGCGGGGGCACGGCGACGGTGGGCGATGGCGCCACCGTGCTGTTCGTGGAATGGCGCTGGGACGACCCCGTGCAGGATCTGGACGGGGCCCTGAGCAGCCCCTCGGCCGGTGAAACCCAAGGCGTGGAGAACATCGACTACACCGCCAGTGGTGGCAGCCCGGGCAACCCCGACAGCCCCCACACGCTCACCATCTCCGCGCCGGAGATTGGCGACTGGTCCGTGTCGATGATCGCCAATGGTGGCAGTGCCCAAGTGGAGTACGAATTCGCGGCGACTGTCTTCTACGGCGACGTGCCCACCGGCTACACGGCGTTCTGACACCGTTCAGGTCTTATACGGGCCCTCAGTCGGCCGCCTCGCGCCACACGCGGGAATAGTGTAGCGGTATCACGATGCCTTGCCAAGGCATCAACTCGGGTTCAAATCCCGGTTCCCGCACTGGGGGCATTCGTGCCCCATGGACCTCCGGGTCCGCGCACCGACCGCGGGAATAGTGTAGCGGTATCACGATGCCTTGCCAAGGCATCAACTCGGGTTCAAATCCCGGTTCCCGCACTTCGAGTGGCTTCGCAAGAAGTCGATGGGACGTGTCCCACACCAAACGGCGTCCAGCGGACGCGCCGGCGCCATCAGCTGGGCGTCTCGTCCGACGGCGCACCCTCGGCGGCGTCCTCGCTGGCTTCCAGCACGCTCTCTTCGTCCGGCACGCTGGGCACGTCGGGGTGCGGCTCCGCATCCACGGCCGTCGGCGCTCGACCCGGCACGACGGGGCCGGTGGTGCGCGTGGCCAAGTGCTTGGGGCTGAGGATCTCGATGCCCGCCTCGGCGAAGTGGTCCAGGACCCGTTGCAGGATGGCGGATCGCGTGGACACCATGCGTTTGGGGTCCTCGATGAACGCGTGCAACACGTACGCGACGGCGTAGTCCCCCAGCTGGTCTTGGTAGACCCGGGGCCCGGGGTCCGCCATGACGCCCTCCACGTCGGCCGCGGCCTTCAGGAGCTCGTGGACGCGGGTCCAGGGCACGTCGTAGCCGATGCCGAGCTTGACCTCCACCGCGACCCCATCGCCGCCAGCGTCGCGGCTGTAGTTGATGATGGGCGATGCCAAGACCAATTGGTTGGGGATGGCAATCTCTTCGTTGCGCAGGTTGCGCACGTGGGTGACGAACATGCTGCGGGAAATGATGTCCCCGGTGGTGTCGTGCACCTTGACGCGTTCGCCACGGTCGAAGGCCTTGGTGTAGGTCAACACGATGCCGGCCACGGCGTTGCTGACGGCGCTGCTGGCCCCGATGCTGACCAAGGCGCCGATGAAGATGGCAATGCCTTGGAAGCCCGTGGTGCCGCTGCCGGGAAGGAACGGGAAAATGAGGATGGCCGCCAGGACGATGCCGGCGAAGCGGATCAGGTTGTACGTTTGGCGGGCCCAGCTGCGGTCGAAGTGGCGCAGCTTGATTCGTTCCATGCGGATCTCTTCGAAGACCCACTTCATGGCCCCCAAGACCAGGCGGAAGACCACGACAATCAACACGATGCGGCCCAGGTTGGGCAGGTAGCCGACAAAGCCGACCCACATGGCGCCACCCGTGGTCTGCACGAAGGTCCAGACCGCGTCGGGCAGGCCTTGCCAGATGGGGAGCACCAAGACGATGAGCAGGAAGCTCAGCACCGCGATGAGGACGCGCCAGACCAGGAAGCCGATGTTGTTGGTGGCACGCAGCAGGGCGCGCAGCCAGCCCGTGCCCAGAATCTGGATGTTGCCAAGGCGCAGGGCAGTCCGCTGCTTCCAGGCGGCGCTCTGGATGCCGTGGTCCAGCTTCTGGTGCACCCAGTCGCCCAGGCGCCATGCTCCAACGAAGAAGCCCAGCACCAGGAGGGCAAGAGCGATTCCGAGGGGCCAGGACGAGAGCGCCACGGCCAGAGATGGGAGGCCCATGGTTTCAACGCGCCGGCCGGCTCATGGACCCAGGTAGCCCCAGGCTTGCAAGCGGTCACCGTCGCCATCGATCCAGCGCTTGCCGATGTCGCTGCGATAGTACATGTTGGGGATGATGATGTTCTCCACGCGGCGATAGGCCTGCTTGCGCGCCTCCTCCATGGTGAGGCCCTTGCCGGTGGCAAACAACACGACGCCGTGGTCGCCGGCGACGCGCCATTGCCCATCGACGCGCTTGGTGTCCTGGATGTGGACACCTTCGGTCTTGCCGTCACGGAACACGATGGCGGCGTTGCGGCTGTTCTCATCGAAGGTCGCTTCATCGCGGAACGGGAACGGTGGCACGCAGATGCGCACCCCGACTTGGTAGCCACGATGGACCTTCAACTTCGGGTCCTGGCCGTTGGCCAGCGCGTGCAGGAACTCCCCGACGGGCGTGGTCATCGATTCGGCTTGCAACATGATCGTGGGGTACCCGAAGCGCGGCGTGAACTCCAGTGGGTAGATGCCGTTGCCATTGACAATGCAGTTGAGGTCCATGCTGCCCACGTAGCCGGCCTCGGCGAGCCAGGCTTCCAGTTTGCCCAGGGTCTGTTCGAAGAGGCGGTTGCGTGCGCACCAGAACATGCTGGTGCCCATCTCGCCGGTGCTGGGCCCAATGTTGCCGTCGAAGAGCTTCTTGTGCTCGAAATTGAGGTTGACCGGTTCAATGAACTTCTTGCCGTTGAAGAAGCCGCAGACCGCCACCTCCACGCCCTGCACTTTCTTCTGTAGCTGGAAGCCCTTCATGCGGTGCCCCCAGGCCTTCTTGTAGGCGCGCAGGACGTCGATGACGTCGCCGCCGTCGGGTTGGTGCCCCACGTACAGCAGGCGCTTGACGTTCTGCACCTCGCCCAGAGGCTTGATGACGTACGGGCATCGCTCCTTCTCCACCAAGGCAATGGCTTCGTCGAAGTCGGTGAAGACCTTGTGGCGGACCGTCTTCACGCCGTGTTGCTCCAGGACGTCCATGGCGTAGCCGCGGTCGTCTTCGAGCTTGTCCGTGGCCGGGCTACCACCAATGACCGCCTTGCCCTTGGCACGGAGCTCTTGGGCCAGGGCACCGGTGCCAATTTCGTCGCCAATCCAGATGTCGTCGAAGACGATGACATCGGCCCAATCGACGTCCGCTTCCCAATCGTCGGATTTGTCCACGAATCCGTCCGCCACTTCGTGGTCGGAGGGCTTGCGGATGTGGTATCGGACCTCGTGGCCTTCCTTGGTGACTTGCCAGGCGATGTCGCCGATGAGGCTGGCGTCGAGGGAGACGAAGAGGAAGCGATGGGACACGTCCTCCAAGACGCGGGACGTGGATTTAAGACCGGGCCCGACGCCTGGCTAAGCGACGCGTTGGACGGCCTCGATCATCAGACCCTCCACGGATTTGCGCAGACCGGCGGGCCGGATGGGGACCAGCAGGCCACGCATCTTGGTGACGACTAGGAACGTGCCATCGATGATTTCGATGACCCCGTCCAGCAAGGACCGGAGGCGGGCCAGTTCCGCCTTTGTGTGGGCGTCGCGGACGCAGTGGACGATGGTGGTCTGCCCGTTGAGTTGGGTGTCGTCCACGAGCATGGTGAGGGTGCGAATGGCGGCCTGGAAGCCGTGCTCTTGGCAGAGGGCACTGAAGTTTTCGACGATGATGCGGTCTTTGGCGCCGCCGTCGTTCTGGTACGTGCACTCGACCTGATCCAGGTCAATGAAGGGGGCCCATGCGCGCACCAGACCGGCTTCGGTGCGATCGCCCAGCAGCACGGTGGTCGGGCCTCCTTCGGCCATGTGCATCAGGAGCATCTCGCCTTCGTCGCCGCCGTCGGTCAAGACCATGGTGGTGGTGCCCACAGCCAGGCCGCCGTGCAGCAACGCATCGAGGGTTGCGTGGCCCGTGGACACGACGTTGTCGTAGCCGTCGACCTCGAACTCCAGTTCCTCGCCCACGTCGATGCGTTCCTTGTCTTGGCCATCCACCGCACTCGACAACGTGTCGAAGGCAGGGAACTCGTTGGCCTGGGGTGCATCGGCGGGCGGGTTCATACCCTTGCTTCGGCGCCCAGCGCACTTTCCATGGCCGGTGAACGGCCGGAACGCTCGGGCAGCGCGAAGGCCAGGAACAACGTCCACGTGGAGAAGCCGATGATGGTGATGCGTTCCACCAGGCCGTTGAACTCGCCCAGCCGGTCGGCGGCCAGCAGGGCCAACGCGCAGGCGATGCAGAACACGGCGGCGGCATCGATGCCGATGGTGCGCGTCTGGACCGGCACTTGGTGGGTGAGCCACGTGGTCACGATGATGCCGATGCAGAACATGACGAAGGCGGTGAAACTCAACGCGTAGTGCATGCGGCCCGTGAATGTGAGCCACTGGCACCCAGGGTCGCAGGGGAAGATGGCCGCCCCCAGCCACTGCAAGATGAAGAACTGGCCAAGCAACGTGGCCGAAATCCAGACGCTGGTGGAACCCCCCAGGGCGCGCCGGAGGCCAATGGCGAACCAAATGTGCAGCACGGTGGAGATGCTGCCGGCCAGGACATACCAGCCGCGCAGGGGCGCGCCAAACGTGCCGAGGGTGCTGATGTATCCGTGGATTGGGTCGTGGCCGACCGTCAACGCACCGATGACCATGACGGCCGCCACGTCCAGGAACGCGCCAATGACGCCGGCTTTGGCTGCACGCTCCATGGGGCCCCAGTCCAGGGCGGTGTGTTGGCCGTTTCGGCTACACTGTGGCTTCGGCGGCGCGGTCGCCGCAGCGCTGCATGGGGTCCGGGTGGTCGTCGCGGGCGCGCTTCAACGCGGCCGTGTACCATTCCAGTTCGTTGAGGAAGCGCTCCGCCCGGCGCTCGTAGTCCTTCTTCTCCGTGGCGTCTTGGCCGTCCTCGTCAAACGCCCGGTGGTGGCCGGAGATCGAGAACAGGATGCTGGTGGTGACCATGCCCAATTCGCCCAGGATGATGCGGTAATGGGGTGCGGCGCGGGCGCCGCCGAAGGGGCCAGGGGAGTAGCTGCAGATGCCCGCTGGCTTGTAGTGGAATTCGGATTGGTAGTGGTCGAGGAGGTTCTTCAGAGCGGGCGGGATGCTGTGGTTCCATTCCCCGCCCACGACGACGAAGCCGTCGGCTGCGGCCAACATGTCGTGGCCCCGCTGCATGCCCGCGGGCGCCGGACCGTGCTCGGAGTCATCGCCATACTCCTTGTGCATCAGGTCCAGCAAGGGCAGATCCAACTCCACGGGGTCCACCAGGTCGACGTCGTGTCCCCGCGCCTGCAATTGGTTCCGAATGAACCGGGCGACGCGGATGCCGGTGCGGTCGCGGCGGGTGCTTCCGTAGAGGACGGCGAAGCGCATAGGCGGGCAATGGCCAGGCCAGCACTTGATGGCTGCCCTCAGTTCGGCTTCAATGCCACGGCGGAGCCGCACACGATGCATTCCTCGCGCTTGGGCATGGCATCGTACCAGCGACCGCAGCCCTTGCAGCGCGGCTTGAACGTCTTCGTGCCTTCGATGCCGGGTTGGTTGACGCCTTGGAATGCGATGTCCATGCGCAGGGCAACGTCCTGCATGGTGTAGTCGTCCGTGAGCAGGCAGGCGCCGCGTTCGGCGGCCAGGGCCAACAAGGACAGGTCGGCGGCGCTGAGCCGCCCCAGGTTGCCGGCGCGCATGGCCGTCTCTTCGACGCGGCGCATGGCGTCGGGGGACGCGCTGCGGACTTGCAGACCGGCGGCTTGCCAGCCATCGAAGCGGCGCGCGTCGCGACCGCCAGGCGTGACCTCGGCGGCGGCCTCCGGCGTCGTCCACCATTGGCCACGGGGCGGCTCTTGTCCGCCCAGCAGCAGCGACGTGTCCAGGACGAAGGTGTCCACGGGATTCGAGACCCGCATCGCTTCATGAGCTTGTTGACAACACTCATCATGGGACGCACGGGTGGCGTGGCGTGGCGGGAGACAACACCACGCTTGCAGTGCTGGCGGCGACCGCCGTCGTGCCGGCGCTGGCGTTCATGTTGTGGATCCGCGCGCACGAGAAGAACGAGCGCGAACCATTGCGGGCCGTGTTGGTGACGTTCCTGTACGGCGGCTCCGTCGGCGTGGGCATCGCCATTCTCCTGCATGTCTTGTTCGAATTCGGCTTCCATCAAGCCGGCACCCCGGTGCCGATTTCGGGCGCGTTGTTGGCTGCGGTCATCATCGCACCCATTGTGGAGGAGATCGCCAAAGGGCTCGGGCTGGGCCTCGTGAACCGCGAAATGGACGAGTTGGAAGACGGCATCATCTACGGCGCGGCCATTGGCCTCGGCTTTGCCGCC
>JBFKTF010000073.1:0-9208 GCA_041636435.1 Thermoplasmatota archaeon | reverse complement strand
CAGCAGCCAGGGACCGGCCCCGTGGGTGCTGTGGTCTGCAGCGGGCTTCACGGTGACCGGCGCCACGTGGGCCTGGATTGGTTGGCTGCGCTGGCTGCCCATCATGGGCGGCTTCACGAGGCTGCGCCAGGACAGCCTGCTGGACCACCCCCGCCGCGCCGAATTGATGGAGGCCATCCAATCCGAGCCCGGCATCCACCATTCCCGCCTCGCCGACCGCACCGGCATGGGTCAGGGACAATTGAGCCATCACCTGTCCATGATGGTGCGGGCGGGCTTGTTGACGGCGGTGCGCCGAGGCAAGTTCACGACGTACTTCGTCAAGGGCACCGTGGATGCGCCCATCATGCAGGGCATGCACGCCGTGCGCAGCCGCGCCGGTGCCCGCGCGCTGCAAGCCATCTCGCATCAGCCCGGCGCCGCCCTGCGACCCCTGGCCAAGCACGTGGGTTGCTCCGAATCGACGCTGCGCCACCACGTCCGGCGCTTGCGTGCCGCGGGCTTGGTGGAGGGGACCGCCTTGACGCCGGTCGGAGAGGCGGTGGTGGCGCGCTTGCCCGAGGATTGGGCCGCGCCGCGCCATCCTCCAGGGATGGCGGTCTAAGGAAGAAGGGAAGAGGGATTTTGCCGACTCAGCAGAGGACCAAGTCGTCGATGCGGCACGTGGGCTCGTTGACGACGAGCTTGGGTTGGCAGTCGCGGGTCAGCCAGACCTGCACCACGCCGCCGTTGACGATGGGGCCACGGTCGTGGCACATGGGTGGGTCCGGCTCGGCGCTGACACCCGGCACGGTGAAGAGTGCCAGGGCCAGGACGGCCACGGTCAGGGCCATGCGCATCATGCGCAGGTCTCCTGGTAGATGTGGACGTTCTCGATGCTGCGGACGTATTCGGGTTCGCCTTCCGTGACGCATTGGCGCAGGGTGGGCAGGAACACGTAGACGTCGGTGCAGCCGAGGCTGCCGTTGGTGCCGACGGTGACGGGGCCAGCGCTGGCTTCGCGGTACCAGATGCCGTTGCAAGGGTCGTGGCCCTTGGCGCTGGCAGCCGGCATCATCATGGTGGCGGCCAAGAGGACCGCCAAAACGAAGATCACACGCATGCAATCACCAGGGGTCGGGGCCGCCGCCTCCAGGCATGCGGCACTGGTTGATGGTCACGCTGAAGCCACTGACCGTGTAGGTGCGGCTGCTGCTGGAGCCACCAAGGCATTGCCAGGGCTCGAAGGAGCCGCTGCAGCCGCCGGTGGCGGCGTCGAGGACCTTGCCCGCTTGGGTGTCGTCGCAAACCGTGGGGCCGCTGTCGGCGTTGGCCGGCATGGCGAGACCCATCAGCAACAGGGTGGCGGCGATGATGTAGACGCGCAACTCAATCACCGGGGGTCGGGGCCGCAGTGGTACTGGCGGTAGACGACGGGGCCGGCACCGGTCTCCGTCCAGTAGCCGCCCCAAACGCAGGCGTAGGGTGCGTTGACGACGTAGATCTTGCCGCACGCCTTGTGGACTCCCGTGGAAGTGGGCTTCTGGCAGTCGTCGCTGCCCCCGAAGGGGTCGCGTGCTTCGACGCCGGGAAGGAAGGTGGTTCCTGCAAGCAGCAGGCACAGGCTGATGATGACAACACGTGCACGCATCAAGCGATGTCCAACCGGGACCGCCCTTCATGGTTTGGAGGCGTTCCCGACCTATCGAAATGAAGGGTCGGTTCCAAAGGAGGGGAAAGGGAAAAGGGAACGTCGACCGATCTAGTCGGTCTTGCCGCGGGCTTCGCGGCTGGCCTTGGTCCAGCGCACGTAGCGGGGCGCACGGCCGAGGCCCTGGTGTTCGCGCAAGCACTTGCGCGACTTGTAGTGCAGGACTTCGCCGTTCTTCTTGACGTACATGATGCCCTTGCCGGGCTCGATGTCCTCGCCGGAGTAGGCGCAGACGCGGTCGGCCATTAGCGGCGGCCCCCAATCTTGCGGGCTTCGCGCTCGGTCTCACGCAGCATGAGGACATCGCCCACTTGGACGGGGCCCATGACGTTGCGGGCGATGATGCGGCCCATGTCGCGGCCCGCGAGGACGCGGACCTTGACCATGCTGACCTCACCGGTCATGCCGCCACGGCCCATGATCTCGACGACTTCGCTCGGGAAGGCGTCGAGTTCAGTGCTGACTTCGTCGGCCATTCAGGATCACTCCTTCAGGGCGGCGAACTTGGTCACGACGTCCTGGACGGACTCACCAGCGGCGCCGGCATCCATGACGGCGACGGCGGCGGTACCGACGGGCAGGCCGGCGCTGGCGCCGAGCTCCGCCTTGCTGGGGACGTAGCCGTAGGGGATGCCCTTCTCTTCGCAGAGAAGCGGGACGTGGGCGAGGATTTCCTCGGGGGTCACGTCTTCGGCCATCACGACGAACTTGGCTTGGCCGCGTTCGACTTGCTTGGTGACCTCGTTGGCACCCTTGGCGACCTTGCCGGTGGTGCGGGCCTTTTCCACCGCTTCGTAGGCGGCGGTGCTGAGTTCCTTGGGCGTCTCAAAACGCACGAACATTGCCATTGTAATGTCTCCATCCCGGCCATTCAAGACGGCCGGTCATCTTTCACGGACAGGAGGCGCGAGCGCCTCCGCCATGGCGGCCGACATGGGTGCCTTACAAAAGCGTTGAGGCAGGCCCTCAGGAGGGGAGTGGGGGCATGCCCAGGGGCATCTCTTGGCGTTCGGGGAGCAACGGCACGCCCGCGAGCAGGGTGGTGGCGATGGCCAGCAAGCCCCAGCGGGGGGCCAGGAGGGAGACGTCGTCGCCTGTCCAAGTGCCGCTGTGGATGGCCATGCCGGCCAGGAAGACCGCGATGGCCCCCAGATGCGTGGCCCAGCCGATGCGAGCCAACAGCATGTGCAGCGGTGCCGGATTCCACAGGGCCCAGGCAGCCAGGCCCGTGGAGACGATGGCCGTGGCCAGGACGACCGGACCGACCCACAGCAGGGGGGTGCCGCCTTCGGGGTGGGGGATGTCACCGTGGTAGCCATAGGCCCAGGTTTCGCGTTTGATTGGTGTCCAGCCGCTGCCGTCGTCTTCGCGCCATTCGTGCACCGTGGCCATGCTCAGGAGGCGGTAGTCGACGACCCAGTCGTCTTCGGTGCAGCGGGTCTCGATGCCGCCGTTGTGCCACGCGGAGCTGCAGTCCAGGTCGTGGACCTCTTTGTGTGCCCAGGGCAGGATGGCGGCGGGGACGATGAGCAACGCGGCGGCCAACCACAGCATGGGCCACTTCATGGGCTCACCTCGGGAAGGCTGGGAAGCGCGGGTTCGTTGTGGTTGGGCTTGGCAAGCAAGACGAAGATGCCGGAAAGCGCCACGGGCAGGATGGCCAAGCCGGGGCCGGGCGAGCCGTTGACGGCGCTGCGCAGACTCCACACGTGTTGCCACACCGCGAAGATCCACCCGGCGGCAGAGATGGCCATGACGAGGTGCGCCACGACCAACCATGGTCGGATGCGTTGCACGGGCCGTCCCGCAGCCAGCGCGGTGCCGTGGCGCCACAGCAAGGCCGAGGACACCAACGCGCCCAGCACCAAGGGGATGCGACCCAAGTGCCAGGAGCCCATCTCGTGGGCCTGG
The DNA here is from genome assembly GCA_041636435.1 of Thermoplasmatota archaeon. GTDB lineage: Archaea > Thermoplasmatota > E2 > JACPAO01 > JAHFTW01 > JBFGSX01. The sequence continues at coordinate 5,607 of JBFKTF010000073.1, read as the reverse complement.
GTGTAGGCGTGGTCCTCGTAGTCGTAGGTCTGCAGGCTGCCGCTGGGGCTGTGTTCGCGTACCCCGAACAAGTCGTAGCGAAGCTCGACGTGCTCATGGCAGGTCCCCATGCACTCGACGATGGCTTTGCTGGCCACGGGCACCACCAGCAGGGCGAAGACCAGCAATGGCAAGACGGCGACCAGCCGCAAGTCCACGCAGTTCAGCCGAGGACGGCGCCCTTAATCCCTCTGGTCGCGACGGCGAACACGGCCCGGAGGTGCCGCCGCGCGCGCCGGCCCGGGGCTCCGCGTCCGAGCGGGGGCATCGCCGCCTTTCTTGCCCCGTTCTTGCAGGATGCCGAGGCGGTCGGTGAGGGCCTTGATGGTGCCGCTGGCGGACAAGGTGTTGGCTCCATCGACGCCCGGGGCGCGAAGGCCCGGCAACCATTGCTTGGAGCCCTCCAATTGGTGGTGGTGCATCTTGACGATGGCGTGGGGCCAGGCAAAGCGCGTGAGTTGTGGCAAGTCCCCCTCGACGCCGCCGTGCTTGGCTGCGGCCTTGACGGCGGAGCCCAGGGCCGAGCGGCTGCACCCGGTGCCCGTCATGTGGATGGCGACGTAGCGCCAATGGGGGTCGTGGGCCTTGCTCACGGTGCGCCGAGTCCGGGAGCCGTTGAATGGTCTATCGGCGGCGTGCGACGAGCGCCAGGGCGACGACCAGCACGGCGATGGGCGCGCCGGGCGTGCGCCGCTCATCGACGCCAGACTCGGGCAGTGCGACGACGGAGACGCCGGGAGCGACCTCCAAGTGGGGTGCGATGGGGGAGCCGACGGTGGCCCCGTGGTAGCCGGTGATGGCGGAGGCTTCCAGTGGGAACGGCGTGAGCCGCATGGGCAGCGCGCCCGCCACGGGGGGTGCGTAGTCGAAGCGGAAGACGCCGTCGCCGTGGGTGTGAATCTTGGTCAACAACAGAGGCAGTCCGCTGGGCGCGCGGATGTCCACGTCCAGTTCGCCGTGGGCGAAGGGGTTGCCCGCAACGTCTTGCCCGTCGATGCGGATGCGGCTCAGCTCATGTGCCTTGGGCGCGGCGTCGAGGGGGAAGAGTTGGTCGCCGGCCTTGGCGCCGGCGCCCGCGGGGACGACGGCGTAGGGCATGACGATCTCGTCGCTCCAGTTGCCGCGGCTGGCTTCGATGCGTAGTTCGTAGAGCCCCAGTTCGGCTTGCTTGGTGGCGACCTCGAAGCTGCCATCGTATTCGTGCAGTGTGCTGGAAGAGAACACGGTGCCGTGTGGTCCAACGAGGTGGGCGTCGAAATCGACGTGTTGCAGGGGCACGCCGGTCTCGTCCAGGACAGTGGCGGTGAGGCGCTGGATGGTGTCGACGCCCACTTGCGTCCAGGGGTCGTAGGTGCCCAGGAGCGTGTAGGGGCCGGTGGTGCCGCGGACGACGGCGTTGGGCGCCTCGGGTGGGGGCGTGGTGGCGGGCAGGGTGTTGGAGGTAATCTCCCGCTCAAAGGCGACGAGCTGTTCGTGCACGACGGGCGTGAAGCGGGGGCCGTCCTCCGTGGGGAACGCCACATAGCCGGTGATGCGGACGGTGTGGTCGCCACTGGCATCGGGGACGAAGCGGAGGCGTTGCCGTTCGTCGTGCGTGTGGGTGTGCGTGCGGAAGGCGAGGCGGTCCCCCTGGAACACTTCCACGAGGCCATCGACGTGGTCGACTTGGCGGCCGTCCTGGTGGATGGCGAAGTCGATGACGATGCCGTCGCCGCCGATTCCAACGGGCTGACCGAGGTGGACGTCCAACGTCGCGTTGCCCGCGGCGTGGACCACGGTGCCTTCGCGGTGCGCGACCACTTCGCCTGCTTGCAGGGCCTCCACGCGCCACGTCCCGGGCTCGGTGAAGGCGATGTCGAATGCTTGGATGCCGTCGTAGTCGTGGCCGGCGGTGTCGTCCGTTTGGAAGACGACGCGGCCGTTGTGCCACACGCGGACGGGCAGATCCTGGTGGAAGTCGGGTGCGTCGTCGTCGCCGAAGGCGATGACATTGAAGTGGGCCGGGTGGCCGACGAGGGCCAGGCCATCGTCGTTCAGGTCGGTGCTGATCTGCACGGGACCGACGCCGTGGTCATGCTCTTGTGCCGTCGCGGACGGGATGAGCAGGCTCAGGACCAAGAGGGCCACCAGGACACGCATGGGGTGGCCTCGGGCTGCTGGCATTTCAGGGTTGTCGCAAGCCGAGTGTTCAGGAGCGCTGTCCGCGCCGGTGTTCGGCCGCCTTGCTGAGGCGGTTGAGAATGGCGTGGCGCTTGCGGGATTGGGCGTAGCTGCGCAAGCTGACCCCCAGGGGCGCCAACAGGGAAAGGGGCAGGGCCCAGGCGACCGACAGACCAATCCATGGGCTGGTGAGCAGGAACAGGATGGGGGCGGCGCTGGCAAACAGCAACACGATGGCGAAGAACGGCAAGAACGGCTTCTGGGCCTCTTCGATCATCGCCTCGCCTTGTTCCTTGGTGAAGGTCTCGGCCTCGGGCACCAGGGGGCGGTCGCCCCAGGCTTGCTTGATGACGTCAAACGCTTCCAGGTAGCCACGGGACTCGGGCTCCCACATGGTGAAGCGGCTGGGCGTGAAGCGGATGGTCTCGGTGCGGCCATCTTCTTCCAAGGCCACCCCCATCTGGGTCACCTTGCCGTCGCTGCTGGCAAAGGGACTCACGAAGGCGCCGGTGACGTCGTAGTAGCTGGGGTAGATGGCGCGCACATTCGTGAAGGGGATGAACGGACGATGCCAGCGAGCGATGAGGGGGCGCGCGGGGGCCACCCCGTGTTCGTGGATGCGCACGGGACTGGGGAGGAACAAGCCGTAGAACAGCAGCGTCGCGGCCAGGGGCATGGCGTAGACGACGTAGATGACCGTGCGTTGCTCGCGCAGCAGGTTCTCGATGCTGCCCGTCATCCAGACGAAAGCAAACAGGATGATGCCCGCGTAGACAATGGGGTGGGCCTTGGGGGGCCGGTACTCGAAGAGCAACCGGCCGCGTTCCATGCTCACTCGGACAGGTTGATGATGGCCTCGGCGATGTCGCCGCCGGCGTCGTCCAGGGCCTGCTTGGCCGTGGCTTCGTCGCAGTCGGCTTGGTCCATCACCATCTGGACGTCTTCCTTGCTGAAGGCCAACTTGACTTCGTGGGCCTCGACGGTGGGGGTGCCACTGATTTGCCAGGTCTCGGTGCCTTGGGCCTTCATGACGCTGACACTGGCGTCGGTGAAGACGTAGTCCTTGTCGGCGCACTGGATGACGATCTTCTGGACACCTTCGATCTCGTCGACGTTGATGCCGAGCTTCTTCATCATCATGGACATCTGGCGCGGGTTCATGCCAGCGCCCATCCCGGGGAGCATAATCGTTCCCAAACCTATTGTCTGTATCACCGTTGTGGGGCCATGGACGACCGCCCCCTGCCTCTGAAGGAGTTCCGTCGCCTGGATTTGAACAGCGAGGAGCAGGGCGTCAGCGTGCACAAATTGATGGCCAATGCCGGCCGCGCGTTGGCCGAAGCGGTCCGCGCAGCGCACAAGAAACGAGCCGATGCCCCCATCGTGTTGTTGTGCGGCAAGGGCCACAACGGCGGCGACGGCTTCGCCGCAAGTGGCGTGCTGGGCCGTTGGGGCATCGAGCACACGGTGGTGTTGCTGTGCGACCACGAAGAGGTGCGCGGCGTCGCCCGGGGGTACTTGGATCTCGTCCCCCAGGAGCGCATCAAGCCATGGAAGGGCGCGCGCAAGAAGGTGTGGCAAGGCGCGTTGGTGGTGGACTGCATGCTGGGTAGCGGCATCCGCGACGCCCCCCGTGCGCCCATCAAGGACGCCATTGCATGGTGCCAACAGCACGCAGGCCACGTCATCGCCTGCGATGTCCCCAGCGGCTTTGGCACGCCGGGTTGCCTGCATGCGGACGAGACCGTCACGTTCCATGCCCGCAAGCAAGGCATGGGCAAGGAATGTGGCCGGATTCAGGTCGCCGACATCGGCATCCCGGAGGATGCGGGCCGCATCGGCCTCGGCGATTTGGATGCCGGGTTCGTCCGCCCGAACGATGCCAGCCACAAGGGCGACAATGGCCGCGTGCTCGTGGTCGGGGGCGGACCCTTCGATGGCGCGCCATACTATGCGGGCATGGGCGCCGTGCGCGCGGGCGCCGACATGGTGCACGTGGCGACGACGGCCGAGACGGCCCGCACCATCAAGGCGTGGGGGCCGGCCCTGCTCGTGCACGCCGTCACGGAGGCCCCGATTCTGGATGCCGGTGCACTGGACCCGATCGAGGCGCTCTTGGACCGCGTGGATGCATTGGTCCTTGGGTGTGGCCTTGGCACGTCACCAGAGACGGAGCATCTGGCACGCCAGATCATTGAAGCCGCCGCCCGACGGGACCTCGCCATCGTCGTGGACGCCGACGGCCTGGACGCCATCGACGAAGCATTGCTGGGACACCATGGGGCCCGCATGGTCGTCACGCCGCACAAAAAGGAATTCGAGGACCTGACGGACACGGACGCTGCGGACGACGAAGTGGCGGCCTTCGCCGCGGCCCACGACGTGGTGGTCATCCGCAAGGGCGCCGTGGACATCGTGGCCGGCCCGGACGACGTGCGTCGCTGCCACCGCGGCCACGTCACCATGACCAAGGGCGGCACCGGCGACATGTTGGCGGGCATCGTGGGCGCCTTCTTGGCCAAGGGTGCCAAGCGCTTCGACGCCGCCTGCGCTGCGACGTACGTGGCGGGCTGCGCTGGCGAGATTGCCGCGGGCCTGCGCGGGCACGGCGCCATCACGGCGGACATGATTGAGGCCATCCCATTGGTGCTGCGTCGCTTGGATTGAGCACCAACAAGGCTGATATGCGCTGCCGGAGGCTGCTGCATGTGCGTGGCATCGCCCTGTGGGGCATCCTGGTCTTGGCGGCTTTGTCCGGCTGCGCCCAATCGCCACCGCCCGTCGAGGACACCCCATCCATGGAGCCGGTGCAATCCACGTGCGCGCTGCGGATGGTGCTGGTGGACGACGCCATCGTGCCCGTGGAGGGCGCCAACATCACCATCGACCCCGCCGGCATCCATTTGGTGACCGATGCCTCGGGAGGGTACTGCATGCCCTGGTTGCCCAACGGCACCTACACGGTGACCGCAAGCAAGCCCGGCTACGTGACGGAGCGCGTGACGTACGCCGTGCAGGACGCCTCCGCACCGCCGGCCCTGCGTCTGCAGCTTCGTCGAGACATCGCGCAGGAGCCGTACATCGTGGAGGACAAGTTCGACGGCCTCATCGCGTGCAGTGTCCGGCTGCCCACGGGGGGATTCAACGATGGCTGCGGCGCCTTCGGCGACGATGGTCTGGGCTCGAGCCAGCGCAAGCGCATCGAGTTGGCCGAAGGCAACCTGGACTGGGTGCAGACCGAATTGGTGTGGCAACCCAACAGCCCGTTCACGCAGACCCTGTGCACGCGGGCCAAGGAAGCGGACCTGTTCCCCATCGGGGACGTGTGCGCAGAGCCCCACATCGTGCGGTACCTGGACGACGTGCAGGTTGCAGCCGATGCCATCGACCGGGGCCAATGGTTCGAAT
>JBFKTF010000072.1:0-9240 GCA_041636435.1 Thermoplasmatota archaeon | reverse complement strand
TTCCGCCTCACGGATGGCTTGTTTGACAAGTATGGCCGCGACCGCGTGTTCGACACCCCGATTTCCGAGATGGCCATCGCCGGTGCCGCCACGGGCCTCGCCATGGCCGGCTACCGCCCCATTGGTGAGATGCAGTTCAGTGGCTTCGGCTACAATGCCATGCACCACTACGAATCCCACTTGGCCCGCATGCTCAAGCGCACCAACGGCCGCCACAAGCTCCCCATGGTCATCCACATGCCCATGGGCGCCGGTGTCCGTGCCCTGGAGCACCACAGCGAGTCCCGGGAAGCGTACTACGCCCACACGCCCGGCTTGACGGTCGTCATGCCCAGCACGCCCCGCAACGCCCGCGCGTTGCTCAAGGCCGCCATCCGCAGCGACGACCCCGTCATCTTCCTGGAGCCCAAGTTCCTGTACCGCAAGTACCGCGAAGACGTGCCCCTCGACGAAGAGGTCGCCGAGCTGCGCAAGACCGAGGTCGTGCAAGAGGGCGACGACATCACCATCGTCACCTGGGGCGCCATGCGCTGGTTCACGGACCTGGCCGTCAAGCAACTCGAGGAGAAGGGCGTCAGCGTCGAGGTCCTCGACCTGCAGACCATCAGCCCGATGGACAGCGAGACCATCCTGCAGTCGGTCAAGAAGACCGGCCGCATCGTCATCGTCCAAGAGGCCCCCCGCTCCGGTGGCTGGGGCAGCGAGATCACGCGCCGCATCAACGAAAGCGACGCGTTCTACGCCCTCGAAGCCCCCGTCGGCCTCGTCTGCGCACCCGATGTCCACACGCCGCTTCTAGCGCGTGAACACTGGTACATGCCCGACGAGACCAAGATCGTGGCGGAAGTGGAACGCATCCTGAGCGCGTAAGCGCGCAGGAGACGTGACACGAAGCCGGGATTGGTCTCGTTGCGCGTGCTGTTCGAGCCGCGGGCTCGGACCGTGCGATGACGAAACGAAGATGGTCGCCGAAGTCGAACGCATTCTGGCGGCCTGATTCGGACCGTTTCTTTCTCCCCTTTTTCCAACCCAATCCACTTGAAGGCCGTGGTCGGTCACGCCATGTGACCTGGACCCCCAAGGACATCCCCGACCAGTCGGGGCGGACGTTCGTCATCACCGGTGCCAACAGCGGCATCGGATTCCATGCCGCCAAGCACTTGGTGGCGCGCGGCGCCCACGTGGTGTTGGCGTGTCGACGCCTGGACGCGGCGCAAGCGGCCGCGGCGAAGATGGATGGCCCCGGCAAGGCCGAGGCGATGCACCTGGACTTGGAGGACCTGACCAGCGTGGACGCCTTTGCCAAGGCGGCACCGGACGCCATCGACGTCTTGGTCAACAACGCCGGCATCATGGCGGTGCCGTACCGCTTGAGCCCGCAGGGCTTCGAAGCGCAGTGGGCGGTCAACGTGGTGGGCCATGCGCGCTTGACGAAGCTGCTCTTGCCCCGCATCCAGGACCGCGTCGTGACCTTGGCCAGCTTGGCGCATCGCCATGGCGCCATCCGCCCGGAGACGTTCCGTGCCCACGACGACTACAATCCGTGGCAGGCGTACGCCCAGTCCAAGTTGGGGGACCTGATCTTTGCACTGGAGTTGGACAAGCACCTGCGGGCCCAGGGGTCGCCGGTGCGCTCCGTGGCGGCCCACCCCGGCGTCACGTTGACGCGCCTGCACAAGGACATGTCCAAGGCGCTGCTGTTGCCGATGTTGTTCTACGTCCCGTTCCTGCAAGGGGGCGACAAAGGTAGCTGGCCCACGCTCTTGGCGGCCACGGCGGACGTGGATGGAGGCACGTACTGGGGACCCCGGGGGCGCCGCGAACATCGGGGGCCACCCATCCAGGCGCACGTGGCCAAGCGGGCGATGCTGCCCGACAACGTGCAAGCGGTTTGGGAAAACGTCTGGAGCGATTAGGCCGCAATCTGGTCCAAGGCGGCTTTCCACTTGGCACGGTAATGCTCGCGGGCCTCGCTGCTGGCCAATTGGTGGTGGCGCACGGTGACGCTGGTCTTGCCATTGGGCTTGCCAGCAAAGTGGATCTCGACGGTGGATTTTCCATCGTCGTCGTGCCAGAACCAGCGCAGCATCTTGCCCGGATCGGCGCGGCGCACTTCGACGCCTGCGCCGTCGGCGTCCCAGACGGCGCCTTCGGTCCAATCGGCGCCTGGTAGGAAGGGCGTGGAGACAATGCGTTCGTAGGCTTCCACAGGGTCGCCGGGCAGGGTTTTGCTGCAGCCGACTTGGTAGTCCCCGGCACAGGATTGCCCCACCTCCCGGAGGCCGCGTTCCCGTTCGTAATCCACGGTGAGTGTCTGCACCCACCACCCCGGCAGGCCCGGCGCATCGGCGCCGAGGCGCTTGGTGCGGGTGGTGTGGTCGACGTCGCCATAGCCGTCGAGGAGGCCATACCAATGGCCTCGTCCGTGGCCGGTGGCTTCGATGATCTTGTCCTCGGCGATGCCGACGTCCGCCATGCAGCATCCAACGGACGCATCGACAAGAAGTTGCCTGGCGCACCGTTCCATGCGTTTGCGCGCAAGGGGATGCGCTGCGCCGTCGATGAAGTGTCGTGAGCGAACACGTCGCGGTGTCCCGCACGCCCATCTCCTGGAACGCATTGCAGGGATTGCTCGTGGCGCAGGCGCTCTTGCAGATTCTCGATTTGGCCACGACGTTCTTGGCGCTGCAGGCCGGTGGCTGGGAGGCCAACCCGGTCAGCCGTGGCATCATCGAAGGCCCCGGGTGGCTTGCCTACGGCGCCGTCAAGTTGGCGTTGGCCGCCGCGTTCCTTGGGTTGTGGCCCGTGGCCCGGATGCTGGATGGCTGGGAAGGCCGCATCACCATCGCAGGCATGGCCATCTTCGCTGTGGTCATGACCGGCGTCGTGGTCAACAATGCCTTGATTGCCCTGTAGACCGCGCCCATCACGCGATCAGGGTCGGCGACCGGTGCCGTTCCATCAGGATTCGCTCCAGATGGCTGTTGGCGGGCACCGATCGCCTGGCCGCCCGCGACACGGGAGAAAAACCGTGGAAGGCTTCGCACGTGCACGTCCGGCAGGGCCCCATCCCCTGGTTGAAGTGCCGGTGACCACAGTTCCGACAATCCGCCCGACCCATACCACGCCGAGATAGGGTAGGGTAGATACGCTTCACGCGAAACCATGGGGTCTTGTCCGGACCAGGGATTTGAGGTTGACGCGAAGCCAAGGGGTTTCACAGCCAAAACCCACCGAGATTCATAACTTGACGCGCAAGGTTATGAGCGCAGCCTGGTCGGGAGCCCCGTGGAGCACGTCCTGCCCATCCTCCTCAGCGTCATCGGCGTCAGTCTCGTCAGCCTCATCGGGGCCGTCGGATTGAGCTTCGGCGCCCTGCGCCGCCACAGCACCATGATGTTCCTCATCGCCCTGGCCGCCGGGACCTTGATCGGGGACACGTTCTTCCACATCCTGCCCGAAGCCAGCCACGACGGCTTCGACGCCGGCGTTGGCGCGTTGGTCATTGGCGGCTTCGTGCTGCTGTTCCTGCTCGAAATCGGCCTGCGCTGGCAACACAGCCACGCCGAGCACTTGGACCACGACCACGACGACGACCACCACAGCCACCATGTGCAACCGTTTGGCTGGCTCAACCTCGTGGGCGACGCCGTGCACAACTTGCTGGACGGCATCATCATCGCCGCCGCCTACATGGTCGACATTCCCCTGGGCATCGCCACCACCATCGCGGTGCTGCTGCACGAAGTGCCCCAAGAACTGGGCGACTTCGCGGTCTTGGTGCGCAGTGGCTTCAGCACCAGCAAGGCCCTGTTGGTCAACCTGGCCACGGCGCTCTTTGCCCTGCTGGGCGCAGCCCTGGTGCTACTCTCCGGCCTCAACGCCGAGACCATCACCGCGTTCGCGCTGCCGCTGGTCGCCGGTGCGTTCCTCTACATCGCCGCAGCGGACCTCATCCCCGAGCTGCACCACCACACGATCCCCAAGGAGCGCGCCATCGTGCTCATCGGCTTCGTGGTCGGCCTGCTGGCCATGTGGGCCCTGACCGGCCTGGAAGGTGCATTGTTCGCTGACGACCACGGCCACCAACACTAGTGGTCCACAATCGCGGTGCCATCGGGCGTGACGTCCGCCATGTGTTCCCAGAACGCGGCGGCCGCACCCACGAGCAGGGCCGCGATGAACGGCACCTGTTGGATGAGGGACATCTCGGGCCATGCAATGATGCCCATGCCGCCCAGAGCGAGCACGAAGATGCCACCCATCTGGTTGGCGGCCTCGCTGTGCATCAAGAAGCGACCCAACGCCGCGAATGCCTTGGAGCCAATCTCGAAGTAGAGCCCCAGGCCCACTGTGGCGGCCATGAACAAGGCACCAAACGCCGCGAAGCCCATGGCGGGGCGAAGTGCCGCGTTGCCGGGGTGAAACACGCCGAGCAAGATGAGGGTGGTCAGACAAGCCGCCAGCAGGGCGCGACGGAGCATGTGCAGATTCATGGATTGCTCTGGCAGGTCCATCCCCTTTCAGCCCCATGGGGATGGGCGAGGTGGACAATGGCCCAAGCGGGACCGCAGACCTCAGACAATGTGGACCTCCACGCGCACCTCGTCGCTGGCGTGCACGTGATACGAGGCCAAGAGGCCCTGCACGGAGGAGCCATCGGGCAACGCCAACGCCACCTCCGCACCGACGTGCTGGGCCAACGCCACGGCGTCCGGGCCAGGCACCAGCACCAAGACGGCGCCCTCGTCGGTGCGCTCGTGCGAGATGGTCTGGACGACGTGGGTCAATTCATGGCCCGCAGCGGGCGCGGCCGGCTGCATCGCATCGTCTGGGCCCTGCGGTTGCGTGGCCTCCTCGGGGCGCGGCTCCCCTTCCAGGGCCGTGCAGCCGGCAAGGAGCACCACCAGGATGACCCAGCGCACTACTCCAGCCCCGTGAACGTGATGGTCGGACCCGCCAAGGTGCCATCACGGGACGGCGTCTGGTAGGAGTAGCTGATCTTGTTGTAGTAGAACGCCACCTCTTCCGTTGGCCGGTCCTCGCTGTCGGCGTGGACAGAATAACTGGACACAATGGCTTCTTCGAGCTCGATGGCCACCCAGTCGGTACCCACTTGGGCGCGCAGGGTGATGTCCCCCACGGAGCCGCCCGTCTGCACGGACTCCGCCAGTTTCGTGGACGATTTGTCCAGTTCCCGCACCACGACGACGTCACCCAAGACGACGTCGCCGCGCGTGCGCTCCACGCCCCAACTCCAGGACAACACGTCGATCTCGTCCTTGTGCTCCGCGTCCAAGGCCTCCCCGTCCAGGCCGTCGAACTTGATGTACGCGGCACCACTCACGACCGGCACCAACAGAATGGCGACGGCAATCACTCTCCAGGACATGCTTGCTCAGCACCAGGCCCTCGTATGGATGGTTGTCGCCGAGGGGGAACGGGGCACGGGCACCCGAAGCCGTTGGGCCCGCTGAAAACGAAGCAGCGTTTGAGGTAGGTCGCGCGAGTCGGCGGATGCATGACTGCCCGCACCGTCTACATGGTCACCAGCTGCGTGATTGGACTGCTCCTTGGCGCCTTTGCCATGATCCCCGTCAACGCCATGCTCATCCCCGTGGGCGCCATCCTGGGCGCCGTCATCTGCGGCGCCATTGGCCACCTCTTGGCCAACCTCCGTGGCTACACCATGGACGACCCCGACGGCGAAGCCAACACCGCCTGATCCGCTGGCCGACGTTGGCCAACGCTCAAGTCGCACCCTTCGGTGGCGGCAGCGTGGCTGAAACACCACTGGTCGGCATCATCATGGGAAGTCGCAGCGACTGGCCCACCATGCAGGAAGCCGCCGACGTGCTCGATGAACTGGGCGTGCCCTACGAGAAGGAGATTGTCAGCGCCCACCGGACGCCCGACAAGCTCTACAGCTACGCCAAGGGCGCCGCAGACCGTGGCCTGAAGGTCATCATCGCCGGCGCCGGCGGTGCCGCCCACCTGCCCGGCATGGCCGCATCCAAGACGCACCTGCCCGTGCTGGGCGTGCCGGTCAAGTCCAGCACCCTCAACGGCGTCGACTCCTTGTTGTCCATCGTGCAGATGCCCCGCGGCATCCCCGTCGGGACGCTTTCCATTGGTGCCGCCGGCGCCACCAACGCGGCCATCCTCGCCGCCCGCATCCTGGCCCTGAACGACGCCGCACTCGGGGAACGCCTCGAAGCGCGCCGCGCCGCCGCCGAAGCCAAGGTCCTCGAGGACGAACTCTGATGCTTCCCCGCGGCAGCACCCTGGGCATCCTCGGCGGCGGTCAACTGGGCCGCATGATCGCCAACGACGCCCGCCGCCTCGGCTACAAAGTGGCCGTCATGGACAGCAGTCCCGAGTGCCCCGCCGCCGGCGCCGCCGACGTGTTCGTGCAAGGCGCCTGGGACGACGGCGAGGCAATGCAGGAACTGGCCAAGGTGAGCGACGTGCTCACCGTGGAGAACGAGCACCTGCCCGCCGACGACTTGGCCAAGGTCGAACAGACCACGCCACTCTACCCGCACAGCGGCGTGTTGCGCGTCATCCAAGACCGCCTCCACCAACGCCGGTTCCTCGATGAACACGGCTTGCCCCAACCCAAGTGGGCCGCCGTCGAGAACACCGACGAAGCGCTCGCCGCCGCGCGCGACGTCGGCGTGCCCGGCATCCTGAAGAGCCGCAAGGGCGGCTACGACGGCAAGGGCCAGGTCCGCATCAAAGAAGGCGACGACGTCGCCGCCAAGCAAAGCGAACTGGGCGTGCCCGGCATCTGGGAAGCGTTTGTGCCCTTCGACCGCGAAGTCAGCATCGTCATCACCCGCGACCGCGATGGTCGCACCGTCAGCTACCCCATGGGCGAAAACGAGCACCGGGGCGGCATCCTGCACATCACCCAAGCGCCCTGCGAGGCCAGCGACGAATTGGTCGCCAAGGCCAAGGACATCGCCCGGCGCGTCGCCGAAGGCCTGGGGCACGTCGGCACCTTGTGCGTCGAGCTGTTCGACGTCGGCGGGGAACTGCTCGTCAACGAGATCGCCCCCCGCGTCCACAACTCCGGCCACCACACCCTCGGCGCCTGCGTCACGAACCAATTCGAGAACCACGCCCGCGCCGTGCTCGGATTGCCCCTGGGCGACACCACACAACTGGTGCCCGCCGCGATGCTCAACATCTTGGGCGACGCATGGGCCAACGGGGAACCCGACTGGATGCCCGTGTTGTCCGCGCCCGGCGTGAACTTGCATCTCTACGGCAAGGCCGACGCGCGCCCGGGTCGGAAGATGGGGCACATCACCGTCTTGGGCGATGATGCGGCCAAGCGGGCCGCGGCGTTGCACGACGGCTTGGTCTAACGCAGACCTTGCTTGGCCTGCTTGTAAGCATCCAACGCAGCGAGTCGCGATTCTTGGTAGGCGCGGTTGTAATCGTTGAGGCCGCGAGGTTCGACGGCGGACTTGCCGGCCTTGTGCGAATCGCGCGCGGCCTCGCGGCTATCCTGGAAGGCGGCGTTGAGTTCCTGGATCGTCTCCGGGCCAGCCGTGCACGGAGCGGGCTCCAACGCCACTTGACCCGCCAGGTTGAACATCAGGAATCCCTGCCATCCCCCGACTCCAGAGAAGTCGAATTGAATCTCGATGTGGACTTGGCTTGATGTCAATGGAAAGCTCGTGAACGTCGGACCAGCGGTTGACACCACCGGCACGCCGTCCGCGGACAGCACGGCATGTCCATTGGAGGAAATCCATAGCAAAGCCGAGCCCCAATCCACTTGGGATTGATGCACCGTCAAGATGGCGCCAAGGCAACCCGTGCTGCCGAGCAAATCGGGGGATGCGTACCGATTCCATTGGTACTCCCACGTTTGCACGTTGCCCGCAAACTCGCCGTTCGGGCCGGAATACTCCACGTACGCGTGCTGCCCCGACGCCGACGCGGATGGGACCGCGACCAGCAAGCTTGCCACCAAGAGTGCGGAAATGATGCGCATGCCCGTACCTGGTGAATCGGCAAGAAAAGGCCGGAGCCAGGGGAGCAGAGGGCCAATGGGCCCGGAGCCCCGAAGGGACGAGGCGCCCGGATGCGCCCGGCCTAGATGCGGACCACGAGTTTGCCCGCCACCTTGCCATCGCGGAGGCGCTGGATGCCAGCGGCGGCTTGCTCCATGGCAATGGCCTCCACGACCGGATGCAACCCGGCATCCACCATGGACGCCAATTCCTCCAGGTCCTGGCGTCGTGGCTGGGCAGTGAACGAGATGGCCCTGCGCGACAGCATGGCCGCGAGCATCGCCTTGCCCGAGCCACCCACGAGCACCATCCGCCCGCCAGGCAACAAGGCCGGTTGGTAGTCACGCAGCGGCCGGTGGCCCGCGTTCTCGAAGATGATGTCGTACGGTTGATCCAGCCATTCGTCGCGGCCAAGCACCTCGTCGGCCCCCAACTTGGCCACCATGTCGGGTCGGCTCGTGACGGCCGTCACGTGCGCACCGTACTGCTTGGCCACCTGCACCGCCAAGTGCCCCACGCCGCCCGACGCGCCCGTGATGGCCACGCGCTCACCGGCTTGCAGCTTGCCATGGTCGCGCAAGCCCTGCGTGGACGTGACGCCCGCCACCGGCAACGCGGCGGCTTCCTCGAATGAACAATCCGGCATCATCGCCGTCGTGTCCGCGTCGACCAGAGACAGCTCCGAGATGCCGCCCATGCCGCGGATGCCGACCTCCGCAAACACCGCGTCACCCGGCTGGAAATCCGTGACGCCCGGGCCGACGGATTCGACGATGCCCGCCACGTCGGCACCCATCACGGGCACCTTGGACGGACGGCGAAGCCCCGTGAAGCCGCGGATGAACCACGGCTCACCAAGCGCCACGCGCCAATCCAACGCGTTCAGGCCCGCGGCCTTCGTGCGGATCAAGACCTGGCCGTCGCTTGGCGATGGGTCCGAGATGTCCTCGACGCGGAGTGCATCGATGGAGTAGCCATGGGGCACGAGGGCCTTCATCGGCGTTGGAACCAAGCCTTCGTTGAAGGTGGTTGGGGAAGTAGCGGGGGGTGGATTTGAACCACCGGTCTGCGGGTTATGAGCCCGCCGGGATCTCCTGGCTACCCCACCCCGCTAGGGTGAGTGCCCGATTTGCATCAGGCGCAAGCCGTGCGACTGAGGTCGGCTATATGACTGAAGCGGTGGAGGTGGTGCCACGAGCTGCGTGCTTCAGGT
>JBFKTF010000071.1:0-9553 GCA_041636435.1 Thermoplasmatota archaeon | reverse complement strand
GGTGCGGTCCGGGCCGGCCTTGGCTTGGAGGGTCACCGTGATCTCGTCCTGGACCGCAACGGGGGGAACGATGCCGTCACCGGGGCCGGCGTGGCTGAAGCCAGGGGACTTGGGACTGACACTCGGGTACACGAGCATGACCGTCCACGACCCATCCGTGACGGCGGCTTCCAGTTCGTAGCTGCCCGGGTCCAGCCCGACGTAGCGTAGGGCCTGGTAGTTCGCCTTGCCCTTGCCAGCAAAGTCGGTGACCACCGTGGCCGCCGGGGCACTTTGACCCGGCTCCGTGAAGCGCAGGGCGAACTTGGAGTCGCCCGAGTAATCAATGAACATCCCCACGAGGCCCTTCTCCAATTGGATGTCGACGGGCGCGTCGCCGGCCTGGCCCTTGTAGGTCATGATGCGGCAACCATACGGCGTCGGGTCGGCGCAGTCGGCCTTGGGTTCCGGCACCGGCTCCGGTGCCGGTTCCGGCGTCGAAGCGGGCGGGTCGTCGATGAGTTGCTCGGCGTCGCTGACGTCGGGGCCCGTGGCCGCATTGTCCCCCGAGAGGAGGCCGGCGCCGCTGAGATCCGAAATGACGCCGCTGCGGGCCCGTTCGAAGACCACGCCGCTGATGCCACCGGCAAAGAATGCAAGGCCCAGCATCAAGAGCACGGCGAACGCCTTGGCGCCCGGACCCCAGTTGCCGGGGTTGGCTTTGCGCAAGTCGATGGTGATGGTCCAGGGGTCCTTTTCGGTGGCCGTCTTGGCGCCCGAAGCGGTCCCGACGGTGCCACTGAGGCCGCACTTCTTGCACGTGACGATGGAGCCGTCCGCCTGGTTGACGTGGGAGCAACGAGGGCAACGGACGTTTCGCATCACCGTTTGACCTGGTTTCCTAGTATTTTAGGAGAGTGTGCAGGACGTTGAACTTCACACGTACTGCTTCAGGTCCGAGCCCGGTGGCCCGACCGCGATGCCAATGTTTCCGAAGTCGGCACCGTAGGCCCACACGACGGCGCATCCGGCTCCTTCGGGCACTTGGCCACCCAGACTCTCGCCGCGGTTGAATTCCAATGAGGCCGAAGCGACGTCGCACGTTTCGAGGAACGTCACCCACGGGTTCGGACCGCCGCCCAGCAAGTAGTGCATGCCGTCGGCGTCCAATGACAGGACGATGCAATCCATTTCGGGTTCACCGGTGATTAGGCCCACGCAATCGCGGTGTTGGGTGATCCCCTTCATCGAGTGGGCGATGAGCCGCATCTCGGCCCATTCCACCAGCGGCTCGGGGCCTTCGATGACGTACTCAGCGACGGCCAAAATCTGGCCACCGTGTGCGTACAACACGGCCGCCCGCGCCCCAACGCGGTCGAATACGTGCTCCACTCCCGCCGGGAGTCCGTCGCCCTCGTACTCCATGATGCCGTCGGCATCGACGTCCAAACGCCATGGCGTGTCGTCACCATCCAGGTGGAACTGCGTGGGTTCGTTCCACCACGCGCCCGTCACGTCGATGGTTCCAGTGAGGTCCGCGGGGACGTCCGCCAATTGCTCTCGTTCCGTGATGACCGTGGGCGCGGAGTCGTCGACTTGGCTGCAACCGGCCAGCAGAATGGCCACGGCGAGAAAGATGACGCGCATGCGACCTCATGGAGCTCATGCCACAAATTGGTTTGCCTCACCGCACCGCAAACGCCCGCATGGTGTAGTCCAACGCGACGGCATGGACGTCGCCGTCTTCCCGGATGTAGGGGGCGATGTCGTAGTAGCTGCGCACCACGCCCGGCTCCAACCATTCCAGAGTCTGGTCGGGGTGCTCCCAGAATTGCTGCGCGATGGGGAACTCAAAGACCGCGATGCCGGCGCCGCGGTCGATGGCTTCGGGCTCGAAGAAGTAGGGCCAGTGGGCGGGGCTCATCTTGACGAGGAAGTCGGGTTCGTTGGTGGCGGGCTCCCAGGTGAGTTCGATGCGGACCTTGCTGGTGCCAGGCAACACGGGGATGCCGTCGGGGCTGTTGAACTGCGGGTAGCTTCCACCCACGCCGGCGTCGTTGTGGCCTTCGTCGTCGAGGTAGGCGCCCTGCATGCGGCCGCTCCATTCTCGGAAGACGTACTCGGTGCGGCCATCCCAGAGCGAGTCAATCTGGGTGGCGTTCCACTCGATGGGCAATGGCGCGGGGCCAAGTTCACCTCGGTAGCTGACGGTGAACATGGTGCTGTCCATGCTGTCCCAGTCGCTGTTCTGGAACGCGGCGTGGTCGTGGTGGGGGTGCAACCAAAGAGCCTCCTCAGGAGGCGAGCCGTCCAGGCCGGCGGGGAAGCGGAACACGGCCTCGTCGCCGTCGCCCACGAACGGCACCGTCTCGCCGGTGAACGCGAGGTGTCGCCAGCTCAGGGTGGCCGGCGGCGGACCGACGGCATCGACGATGGCTTGCCAGCGCCCAGGTTCGGCGTCGACCACTCCGATGTGCAAGTCGTCCTCGGGGCCTTGGACCACAATCTCCACGCCGGAGGGGGACACCAGGGTGACATCGATTGGCCACACGTCGTTGCGGTTGGCCGTCGCGCCCAGGGCATCGTCTTGGGGCCCCGAGGCGAACACCTTGAACAGGAGGGTGTCGGCGGGGCCGACGTCGAAGCCAATCTCCTTGCTGGTCGTCGCCGGGGCCCAGTCCAACGTGGTCCATTCCGAGCCGCCATCCAGGGAACCGACATGGACGCCGTACAGGGGCGCTTCGGGGTACTTGGGCCGGACCGTGAGCGTCCAATGGTCTCCCTCGGGGGCCCAGTCGGCCAGCCAAAACTCCTCGATGCCGTAGTGGCAATCGCCACAGAATCCTGGCTCGTGGGTGATGTTGCTGGACAGGTGGAAGACCAGCGGTTCTCTTGGCTCCGCCACGGGCTCCTCGGCCAGCCACAGGCACCCGGAGACCAGCACGACGAACAAGGCCAACCACGCAACGCGCACAACGCGCGACCCACGCAGCCCCAGATAAGCGCCGCCACGCCCCCTGCAAACGCTTGATATGGACCCAAGGGTCGCCCCGGCTGAGCAGCATGCCGTCGATCGAGTCCACCCCGGAGTTCGTCCAGCAGACGTACGCGAAGATGCAGGAGCGCATCGACATCGTGCGCAAGCGCCTCGGCCGCCCCATGACCTTGGCCGAGAAGATCCTCTACGGGCACCTGGATGACCCCCAGAACGCGGACCTGACCCGCGGCAAGGCCTACCTGGATCTGCGCCCCGACCGCATCACGATGCAGGACGCCACGGCCCAGATGGCGATGCTGCAGTTCCTGACCACGGGCAAGACCCAGACGGCGGTGCCCACCACGGCCCACGCGGACCACTTGATCATGGCCAAGGACGGCGCGGGTCCGGACATGGAGGCCGCCAAGACCACCAACGGCGAGGTCTACGACTTCCTGAAGTCCGCCTGCGCCAAGGTCGGTGCCGGCTTCTGGAAGCCCGGCGCCGGCATCATCCACCAAGTCGCCCTGGAACAGTACGCGTTCCCCGGCCAGATGCTCATCGGCACGGACAGCCACACCCCCAACGGTGGCGGCCTGTGCCAGTGGGCAAGCGGTGTGGGCGGCGCGGACGCCGTCGACGTCATGGCGGGCTTCCCCTGGGAAGTCCTGCACCCCAAGATCATCGGCGTCAAGCTCACGGGCAAGATGAGCGGCTGGACGGCCCCCAAGGACGTCATCCTGAAGCTGTGCGGCATCCTGACCGTCAAGGGCGGCACCAACGCCGTCATCGAGTTCTTCGGCGAAGGCTGCGAGAGCATCAGTGCCACGGGCAAGTGCACCATCACCAACATGGGCGCCGAGCACGGTGCCACCACCAGCGTGTTCCCGCACGATGAGCGCATGAACATCTACCTGCGCTCCACGGCCCGCGCCGAGCTGGCCGACCTGGCCGACAAGCACCACGACATGCTCGTGGCGGACCCCGAGGTCCTGGAGAACCCCGAGGAGTACTTCGACCAAGTCATCCACATCGACCTGGACACCCTCGAACCCCACCTCGTTGGGCCCCACACCCCCGACCTGGCCCGCCCCATCAGCGAGATGGAGGCCGCCGTGAAGGCCGAGGGATACGTGGACACCGTCAGCGCCGCGCTGATTGGTTCCTGCACCAACAGCTCCTACGAGGACATGGTGCGCAGCGTCGACGTCGCCAAGCAGGCCCTGGCCCACGGCGTCAAGGCCCAAACCCCGCTGCTCATCACCCCCGGCTCCGAGCAGGTCCACTTGACCATCCAGCGCGATGGCATCATGGACACCCTGAACGAAGCCGGCGCCACGGTGCTGGCCAACGCCTGCGGCCCCTGCATCGGCCAATGGGACCGCCCCGAGGCCGTGAAGTCGGTGGCCAACACCATCGTCAGCAGCTACAACCGCAACTTCCCCAAGCGCAACGACGGCAGCGCCCAGACGCTCTCGTTCATTGGTAGCCCCGAGATTGTCATGGCCTACGCCTTGGCCGGCAGCCTCAGCTTCAACCCCCTCGAAGACGAAATCGAAGTGGATGGCAAGAAGTTCAAGCTCCAGCCCCCGGCCCCCGCGCCGGAGGTCCCCGAGGGCGGCTTCGTGCCCGACCCCCACGGTTACCTGCCCCCGCCCGCGGAAGGCACCAACGTGGAAGTGGTCGTCGCCCCCGACAGCGAGCGCCTGCAACTTCTGGAGCCGTTCCCGGCCCGCACCACGGAACAACTGCAAGGCATGCCCCTGCTGCTGAAGGCCAAGGGCAAGTGCACCACCGACCACATCAGCCAAGCGGGCCCCTGGCTCCGCTTCCGCGGCCACTTGGACAACATCAGCGACAACTGCTACATCGGTGCCAACAGCGCCTTCCACGAGCACGTGGGCGGCCGCGTCGACGAAGCCGATGGCAAGGTCAAGCTCTACCCCGAAATCGCTCGCCGCTACAAGGCCGAGGGCGTCACCTGGTGCGTCGTGGGCGACGAGAACTTCGGTGAAGGCAGCAGCCGCGAACACGCCGCCATGGAGCCCCGCCACCTGGGCTGCGGCATGATCATCACCCGCAGCTTCGCGCGCATCCACGAAACGAACCTGAAGAAGCAGGGCATCCTGCCTCTGACCTTCGTGGACCCCGCCGACTACGAGAAGATCCGCGAGGACGACAAGGTCACCGCCGACGTCTCCGAGCTCAAGGAAGGCCAGAACGTCACCGTGACCCTGCACCACGCCGATGGGACCGAGGAGAGCTTCGAAGGCAAGCACTCCATGTCCGAGGACCAGATCAAGTGGTTCTGGGCCGGCTCCGCGCTGAACCTCCTGCGCCAGCAGTAGATTGGAAGCGAGCCGCCAAGGACCGCGGGGATTGCTGCGCTGCTTGCAGCGCAGCATGACGAGTGGTTCTGGGCGGGGAGCGCCCTGCACCTCCTGCGCCAGCCGCCCGGCGCCTCGCTGGACTACCTAGCCCACGCTCGACGGAGCCGGCTCCGGTGCCGCTGCTTGGTCCACGTCGGCGACGATGCCACGGTGCATCCGATACCAGGCGAACAGGAACAGCAGCCCGCCGGGAATCCAGAGCCATTCCTGTGACCACATGGCGATGGGGCGCGTGGCTTCCAGCTGGCCCAGCAGCATCTCCAGCAACCCGTAGGCGCTCAGCGCCGGCATGACCCAGGTCCACGGGCTGAGCTCTCCACGCCGGATGACGAGCACGAAGAATGCAATGGCCAGCACCTCGGCAAAGGCGACCAAGCCCAACCCGGCGAGGGTCAATGCTGCTGCGCCTTGCACGGCCAAGAACAGCAGCGCTTGACCCACCAAGTACGGCACCAAGGACGCCCAGAACAGGATCGTGGGGAACGCTTCGCCACGCTCCGCCAGGCGGGGTCGGAGCACTTGGTGCAGGTACACGAACCAGAACAAGCCGAACGTGACGATGGTCATCACGAGGACGATGGGGAAGCTGTGGAAGAGCGGCCGCTGCACAGCGTTCGACCGGACCTTGGCGCCATGAACGTTGCGAACGGCCGGCTCAAGTAGTGCCGGTTCTGTGCAGCAGCGATGTGGACGGTGTTGATGCAAGCCGAACTGGAGACGAGCGTCCTAACCGACGTCGCGCTACCAATCGTGTTGGCCATCATGATGTTCGGCATGGGATTGGCGACGCCGATTCGGTTGTTCCGTGAGGTCGGCTCCAAGCCCAAGGGGCTTCTGCTGGGCTTGGCGGGCCAATTGATTGCCCTGCCCTTGTTGGCCATCTTGACAGTGGTGGTGTTCCACCCCACCGGCATGGACCGGGACATCGCCATTGGTCTGCTGTTGCTTGGCGCCTTGCCCGGTGGCGCCACCAGCAACGTCTTGGCGCACTTGTGCCGGGGCGACACGGCGCTCAGCATCGTGCTGACGGCCATCACCAGCATCGCGGCCATGTTGTGGACGCCGTTCGTGGTGTTGGGCGCCAGTGCCTTGCTGTACGGCGAGGGCGTGGCCGTGTCCGTCCCGTTCGCGGACGTCGCGGGCCTCGTCTTGGTCATCATCACCATCCCGGTCGTCGCGGGCATTCTGGTGGCGCGCCGCTGGCCCACCTTCGCGGCCAAGGCCGACACGCCGTTTCGGATTGCGGGCATCATCGTGTTGGCCGCCGTCGTGGCGGGTGCGATTGCCGGCAACGCGGACGGGTTCTGGGGCAAGGCGGCGTTGGCCGTGCCCGCTGCCTTGGTCTTGAACCTGCTCGCCATGGGAGCCGGCTACTTGCTTGGCCGCTTCACGGACGGCGCGCGCCGCCGCAGCATCGTCATCGAAGTCGGGTTCCAGAACGGCACGTTTGGCATCTTGTTGGCCGTGACCCAGTTGGATGCTCCCACCGCAGCCTTGGTGCCGGCATTCTACTCGTTGGTGATGTTTGCCACCGGCGGCGCCTTGGCGGCGTTGTGGGATCGGCGAGAAACGACGGTTCAGGCCATGCCAGCGTAGGCCGGAGGCGCCTCGTCGTCGGATTCGATGGGCAACGGTTCGTCGAACCAGTCGCGCATCTTCCAGTGCAGTTCGTAGGCCGCCATGAGTCCGAAGAATGCAAGGGCCAGTTGTGCCCAGATTAGGAACGCGCCAGACATTGCCATCAGCTCCAGCACCATGCCCGCCATCAGGACTCCGGGTAGGGCAAGCGGCGAGACGACGCGCGGATGGAAGCGCGCCAACTCCAGCAAATAGAACGCCGCGAGCAGCAACGCGGACGCAACCACGAGCAGGGTCATTAGCGTGGTCGGCTGCGCCGTGCGCTCGAGCCAGGGTGGGCGCTCGACCGGTTGTCCTTCGATGGGCGTGGCTTCCTGCGCCGCGGCCGTTGGCAAGGACAAGAACGCCACCATGAGCATCAAAACAGTCACCCCGACAGCGGTCCAGAACAACGGGGCCAAGAACTGGACGCCTCGACGCTCGTCGGCGGCCTTGAACATGCGGTGGATGTAGACCCAATGGTAGACGCCGAGGGTCAGCAGGTTGAACAACAGCACCAAGCCAAAGTGGCGCTGCACAGGGAACGACACAGAGCCCCATCGGTGCCACGAAATAAAACACGCTCAGGCCCCAACACGCAAGTAAGATGCCTGTCTGGAGCGCGTTGTATGGCAATCCAAGAAGGCGACACGGTCGCTGTGCACTACACTGGAAAGCTCACCGATGGTCAGGTCTTCGACACGAGCGAAGGCCGCGACCCCCTCGAATTCACCGTCGGCGCCGGCCAACTCATCGCCGGCTTCGACCAAGCGGTCCGCGGCCTCGGCGTGGGCGACAAGACCACCGTCGAGATCCCCCCGGAAGAGGCCTACGGCATGCCCGACCCCGAGCGCGTCCAAGAGGTCCCCAAGGCCATGATCGACGCCGACGTCGAAGTGGGCCAAGTTCTCGGCCTGCAGACCCCCGACGGCCAGGCCATGCAGGCCACCGTCCACCAGGTCGGCGACGAGACCATCACCCTCGACTTCAACCACTTCCTCGCTGGCAAGACCCTGGTCTTCGACATCGAGGTCGTGCGCGCCTAAGCTCCAGCAAGCTTATCGGCGGGAACGGCGAATGAATCGTCGTGCTCCGTCCACTGCTGGTGGCCATCGCCCTGTTGCTTGCAGGTTGCACCAGCGACAGCGAGCCCGAACCGCAGCGGGATGAATCCACGTCCACCCTGGGCAGCATTAGCGGCAGCGTCGTGACGCCCGCCATCATGCCGATTCCCGGCGCCACGGTGACGATTCCCCAGGCGCAAATCAGCGACACCACCAGCCTGTTCGGGGGCTTCAAGTTCGAAGCGTTGCCCCCCGGCGTGTATCGCTTGGAAGCCACCGCACCAGACCACGAACCGGGCAACGTGACGGTCACCGTGGTGGCCGGTGAGAAGACGAAGGCGCGCATTGTGCTGAAGCAGGACCTGCCGCCGGTGGCGGATTCCGCCACGGAGAAACTGGAGGGCTTCATCGAGGCGGGCTTTGGCCCAGCCGATCCCCACGCGGGCCCGGTCAAGGAAGCGGCGGGCGTGGGCAACTGCACGTGTGTCCTGGAGTTCGATGCGCCGGAAGCATTGCGCACGGTGGTGTTGGATGCGTTTTGGGACGATTCGTTCAGCGCACGCCCCATGGAGCTGCGATTCAACGTCTCCACGGACGCGGGGCGCAGTGCCTCGTTTGCCGGGGCGGCACCATTCAACGTGCACGTCCAGGACGTGGAGCTCGATTTGGCCAATGCGACCCGCATCACCATCACCGCGTCCCCCGACGAAGTGCGTCCCACCCAGGACTTGCGCTTCACGTTGCTGGCCACCTGGTGGACGGTGGACCCCGCGCCCGAGGGTTGGCGCTTCGAGGGCGAATAGTTTCATGGCCACTCCTCGTGGGTGATGTGTGAAGATTGTCGCCTTCGACCTGGAGACCACCGGGTTGAACCCGGAGACCGACCGCATCCTGGAATTCTGCTTCATCGAACTCGATGAGGAGCTGAACGAGAAGGGCCGCTGGACCCGCCTCGTCAATCCGGGCATCACGATCCCCCAGGAGACCATCGACATCCACGGCATCACGGACGACATGGTGGCCGACGAGCCACCGTTCTCGACCCACGCCACGCGCATCGAGAAGCTCGTCGAAGGCGCCGTGTTGCTTGGCCACAACGTCCGCTTCGACATGTCGTTCTTGCACGCCGAGTTGGTGCGCGCCGGGCGCCCGGGCCTCGACGTCAACCACCCCCACATGGACACGGCCCAAGTGGAGCGCATGGTCAACAGCCACCGCCTAGGCGCCTGCTTCAAGCGCTACACCGGCAACGACCTGGACGACGCGCATCGCTCCGAAGCCGACACCGCGGCCACGGTGGACGTGCTGCGCGGCCAGATGGCCAAGCACGCCGACGTGCTCCCCGACACCATGGAGGGCATGACGAGCCACCAACTGCAACGCCACTTCAATCCGGACGCCATCAGCAAGAAGTTCCTGGACCATGGGCGCAAGTTCTACGAGTTGGATGGCAAGACGTACTTTGCCTTCGGCAAGTTCCGTGACCAAGCCATCGACAAGGAAAACGGCGACCACACCAGCTACCT
>JBFKTF010000070.1:0-9670 GCA_041636435.1 Thermoplasmatota archaeon | reverse complement strand
GGCGCCTCGGGCTTGGCCCCGTTCCACAACACGCGCTGGGGGAAGGGGATCTCGATGCCGGCGGCGTTGAGTGCGTCGTAAATGGCGGTGTTGACGCGGTCTTCGATGAAGCGCGTCTCCAGGTAATGATGGATCCAGTACCGCACGTGCAGCGTCAGTTGGCTCTCGCCGAACTCCAAGAACAACACCTGGACCGGGCGGTCTTGGACGCCTTCCACGTGGCGCACGGCATCGGCGATGACTTGCTTGGCGTGGGGGATGTCCGTCCCGTAGGCCACGCCCACTTCCACGAGGAGACGGTATTCGTCGTCCGGGTAGGAGTGGTTGATGACGGGGTTGGTGCCGATGACGGCGTTGGGGACGATGACCATGCGGTTGTCGCGGGTGCGGATTTTGGTGGTCCGCAAGCCGATTTCCATCACGTCGCCCCAGGTTTGCTCTTCCTTGATTTCGATGCGGTCGCCTTCGCGGAAGGGCCGGTCCAGAAGGATTTGTACGCCGGCAAAGAAGTTGGCCAGGGTGTCCTGGGCGGCGAAGGCGATGACCAAGCCACCAATGGCACCACCGGCAGCGAACCAGGTCATGTTGACGCCCGTTTGGGCCACCACTTGCCAGATGCCGACCAAGACGATGACGACGCCGCCCACCTTGGAAAAGAACGGGTAGAGTTTGTCGTCCAGGTCCGTCTCGGTCTTGGAAGCGACCTGCCGCCCGATGGCCAGCAAGACCTCCTTCCACAGGCGGTAGAAAATGTAGGTGAGCTGGATGACCAAGACGACCTTCCAGGTCGCCCAAAGGAAGCGCTCGAACCACCCAGGCAACGTCAGGGCGAGCAGGGAGTCCACCACGCCGTAGACGAAGATGAGGAAAAACAGGGGCTTGGCCAGAATGGAGATGATGACGTCGTCCAGTTCGGTCTTGGTCTTCCGGGTGAGCCACTTCAGCCCGGGGGACATGATGAGCACCACGATGGCCGCGATGACGGCCCACGCAAGCAACGTGATGACGAGGTTGGCGACCTCGGATTGCAGGAAGGCCGGGAGGCGTGGTGCGATCTCGTCCACGATGGCCGACACCAAGCCTCGTGGGCCCTCAAGTCCTGGGTCGGCTGGCGCTGCCGTTTGATTGGTCGCCTCGCCCTGGGCTGCAGCCACGGGAATCAACAGCAAGGCGAGCAGCAGCGCTCGAAGCATGGCCAGACGATGCTGTCGGCGCCCTCAAGGGGCTTGCCATTTGGCTCAGTCCTCGACGGCGACCGCTGCCTTGGATTTGGTGGACCAAGCGCCAGCGGTGCCTTGGTCGACGGGGAAGTAACAGGATTGCGTGCCGTCTTGGACGCAGCGGACCATGTTGGCCGACTCCATTTTGCGCAGGTGCCAGCGCACGGTGCCCGGGTTCATGTCCAAGGCCTCCGCCAAGCCACGTTGGTTGGTGCCGGGGTGGGCCACGAGGTAGTCCATGATGCGGCGCGCGTTGGGGTTCTGCATGGCGGCGTTCTGCACGGCCTGGGCCTTGCTGGCCTGGCCGCCGGCCGTCGGGTAGTAGAGGCGGCGTCCCTGCACTTTCTGGGTCTTGACCAATCCGGCCATCTCCAGCTTGCGCAGGTGCCATTGGGTGTTGGTGACCGCGGTCTCGTGGCGTTGGGCCAGTTCCCGCAGGTGCACGCCGGGTTCCGTCTCGACGACTTCCAGAAGCGATTGCCGCATCGGGTGCTCCAAGACGTTGTTCTTGTCGACATGGCGCAGGCCGCCGACACCGAGGTAGTAGGCCAGACCCGCCAAGGCGACGAGGCCAACACCACCAGCACCCAAGCCCCAGACGAGGCCAGTGTCCCAAGCGACGTTGTCGTCGGGGCCTTGGCCGGGGTCGGGGAGTTCGGCGCCTGCCCCTGCGCCAGCGTCGCCGGGGTCGGCGGACTGACCGGGGTCACCGGCGTTGTTGCCCAATGGGTCTTCAGGGAGCTCGGGGAGGCTCTGTCCAAGAGCGACCGGTACGAGCAGCAGGGCGATTGCTAGGCGAAGGGTGATGGTTGTCAATCGGATGCGACGGGGCGCGGCGTCGCCTTGGGGGCGTCGACGGGCCGTCCTTCACGCGCTTCCAGGGCACGGTTGCCCAGGGGCGTGGGGTAGAAGCGGCTGGCATCCTCCTGGATGAGTTCGTCCAGAAGGCCGTGGTCGCGCAGCTTGCGCAGGTGCCAGCGGGCCGTGCCCCCGTGCATGTCGAGGCGGTCCGCAAGGGGCGCCGCCTGGGCACCGGGGTGGTTGTGGATGTGCTGGTAGATGCGCAGCGCGTTGTCGTTCTGCAGGGCCGCGAGGGCACGGCTCACGCGCTTGATCTCGATGCCGCCTTCGACGGGGTAGAACACGCGGTAGCCGTTGACGCGCTCGGACTTGACGAGCTCGGCGGATTCCAGCTTGCGGATGTGCCACAGGATGCTGGAGGTCTTCATGCCGAACTCTTCCGAGAGCTGCTTGAGGTGGACGCCGGGGGTGGCCTTGACGAACCCGAACAGCATGGCGCGTTGCGGGTTCTTCAGGGCCTCCTTGGGGGAGATGTAGCGCGTGACCAGGGCGAAGCCGCTCACAGTCAGGGCGATGGCGGTCAAGGCCGCAATGGAGAAGGCCGTGACCTCGTCCATCATGGCGTCGCGGACACGGTCCACGAAGCCCGGGTCCTTGTCGGCCTCGGGCGGCGCGGGGTCGCTGCCGCCGGCGGGCTCCTCGGGCGCCAGCGCGTCTTCGATGGCCCGTTCGACCTGTTCGGTCTCGACGGGGAGCTCGGGGGCTTCACCGGGGATGCCGAGGGCCAGGGCGGGGGTCGCGAGGACCAATGCCAAGCCAGCGGCGAGCACGAAGATGCGCATACCAACAGCACGTGGGCCCGTGCTGCCACTTAACGTTTAGGGCATCGGCCCTGCGCATGGAGGGGGTCAGGGCGACCTCGTGCCTCCTGTTGTGCCTACAGGTCCTGCAATCCGTGCGGCCCGATGCGGAACCGTGCTTGTCGGCCGTCCTCAATGGATCGGTGCTTGAGCACGGTGGCGCGGCGGGTGCCATCCGGGCGCTTCTCAAAGCGGACCAACGCCTTGACCAGGTGCTCCATGACGCGGCGGGCAAACGGTTGCGTGGTGTCCTCGCCGCCGTAGACTTGGCCCGTCACCAGCACCGGGACTTCGTGTTGGCGGGCGAAGTTGGTGAGGTGGTGGAGTTGCTTGTACAGGCTGCGCCCCGCCTCCTTCTCCTTGTCCTTGTCGTCGATGTGGAGCCGGTAGTGCATGTTGATCGAGTCCACGACGATCAAGCCCAAGCCCTTCAGGAGCGCCGTCTTCTCGACCATCCGCTCCTGTTGGCCGATGTCGTAGGGCGAGAAGAAGAGCAGCTGGTCCATGATGGCGCCGATGGCCGCGTTCCCGGCCTCCTCGCCATCCGGTCCATTCGCATCGGCGGGCTCGTCCTCGGCCACCTCGGCATCCGTGGGCTCCACCTGGGCCGCCTCCGCATCCGACGCCCCGTCGTCCGACGCCGCCGCGTCCGCCTCGTCCGGCGCGTCGGTCGGGGGCGCATCGGGAGCGCTGAACACTTGCTCCATGCGGCGGGCGCTCACTCCCTCCGTGTCCACGTAGGCGACCTTCTTGCCTTGGCGGGCCACGGCGCGGGCGCATTGCAGCGCCAGGTTGGTCTTGCCGCTGCCCCCTTCGCCAAAGACGAGGGTGATGGCGTCCTCCTCGAGCCCACCGTCCAGGAGGTCGTCGAGGCTGGCCACGCCGGTGGACAGGGGCATCATGCCTTGGACGCCCGGCGACCGTTATGAGCAGGTCGGGTCGGGGCCTGGCCTCAGAACGGCAGCTTGTCGATGGCGTCGGCCCGGACGGTGCGGACCTTGGTGGCGACCAACAGGCGCTCCGCTTCGGGGATGACCTTCTCGCAGACGCACAGCACGGCGTCCACTTCCAGCTCCCGTGCCGTCTTCAGGAGGCCGCGGGCGGTCTCCGTGTCCAAGGTGGGCGCGCAGCGGACCACGATGCGTTGCGGCTCGCCCTCGGGGCGCTCGGCGGCCAGGTCGATGCCGAGGCCGGCGGGTGGGTCGTACAGCACGTCGAAGCCCGCCGCTTCCAGGCGGTGGGCCAGGTCGCCGCGCACTTCGATGCTCCAGGAGCGGTCGCGGTCGGAGTCCCTCCATGGCATGTCGCCCGGCCTGGGGTCCGGCATGGGCGCCCGGCGGCGGTCGCGGTCGGTGTCGCGGCCCGGCATGTCGGCGGGGCGCGGGTCGGGCAACGGGGCACGGCGCCGACGGTCGCGGTCCGTGTCACGCCAGGGTAGGTCCCTTGGACGCGGGTCGGGCAATGGCGCCCGTGGTTGTCGGGCCGGGGCTCGCGACGGTCGGGCGGGCTGGTCGCCCAGGACGCGCTCCACGCGGTCGCGCAGCGCTTGGATGTGGTCGTCGATGGGGACCTCCGACGGCGCGTCGAGGTCCTTGCGCGTGGCGGACGCCACCGTCTTGGGCGCGGGCGCACGGGTGGCGGCGTCCAGGTCGCGGATGGCGGAACGCGCCGCTTCCACGTCGGGGGACGAGGGCAATGGACGATCCGCGACGTCGACGCCATCGGGTGCCTCGACGCGGTCCGCGGAAGCGGCCCACGGGCCGCCGGGGTTGGCCTTGGGCGGGCGGGCCACGATGGTGGATTCGGCCTCAATGACCGGAGTGCGGCGGTCGCGGGGCCGGGAAGGCGCGTCGTCGACGTCCATGTCCTCGAAGGGGGACTCCAAGTCGTCGTGGACGGGGGCGGTGACGGGGTGACGGACGTCCTCGAAGCCGAAGCGGTTGCGCCGGCGCGGGGAAGGGGCACTGGTTCCCAGGCGGCGCTCCATTTCGTGGCGGATGCGCAATCGTTCCTCTTCCTTGGCGCGACGAGCCTCTTCGTCGGCTTGGGCGCGGGCCAGTTCTTGCCGGCGGCGCCGGTCTTCGTCTTCCCATTGCGCCCGGATGTCCTGCAAGAACAGATCCGGTTCCAGGCGTGCTTCGTCCTGCTCCGCCATCAGATAGACAGCGCAGAGGCTCTTGAAGCGGGGCGTGTCGAGTTGCGGGCCCAAGACCTCGCACATGTCGTCCAACAGCGCATCGTCCATCTCGGCGATGCGCGCGATGGGCAGGCGGACACCCAGGCGCCAGCGGCGGCGGGGGTCCGTGGGGGATTGGAACAATTCGTGGGCCAGACCGGACGGGAGCCGGGTGCGCAGCATTGCCGTAATCTCGCGGTCCTCACGGATGCGTTGGACCATGAGGTCCTGCAAGGGGCGCGTGTAGACCTGGGCCATCGCCTTGTCGCCCAGCAAGAGGCAGTGGGTGATCTCCTCCACATCGCCTGGTTGCAGGAAGTCCACGGCCAGTTCCACGTCGTTGACGGGGTCTGGCTGCGCGTGGGGGACGCGCACGATGAGGATGCGTTTGTCCTCGTGGTCGACCACCATGGATCCGTAGCGATGGGCCAATTCGCTGCGGGCGCGGGCCAGCTCGTCCGATGGCACGGGAATTGCGGCACGCTGGTCGGCCATGGACGTTGAGGCGGACTTGCAGGTAAGACTGTGACGAATCGCTTCGGGAGGCCAACAGGAGGCGCCTGACCGATCGACCGCGGGGATGCCGGATGGCCTGCCCCGCCGCAACCCCCAGTGTTCCCATGGACCGACAGACCCAGTGCCAGGCCATGGCGCGCGAGAATGGGGCGCATGGTCATTGGGCCGACGGACCGGCGGACGATTGGGCCAAGGGGGAACCCCATGGCAGCGCCTGGAACCCAAAAAGAGTCTCAGGAAGGTCGGACCCAAATCAACCTAGACCCAAACAACGGACCTTGCGTCTTCATGCCGGCATCAAGCAAAAGCCTTGGCGGCGAGTTGGCTCTCATCTGAAGCGTTTCCAGCGACTCCTTCTCCTTCTTTTTGAGCTCCACAAGCAACCATGGGGTCTCCCCCCACGAAGCCACCTGGAACCATCCAACGTGGGCGGTTGACGGCTCAAAATCGGCGTTTCCACGGGCGCGGGGGATTCCACGTGCTCCACAGGTCCTGGCGCGTCTACGCTGGTTTGGGTGGAATTGCGGGTTGGCTACTCGTCAATGGAGTGGCGGTGGGGCGGCCTGCCGGGGCCTAGGCCACGCAGTCGTCGTCGGGTGTGGGACTGTCGTTGCGCGTCACCACGTCCCCTCCAACCAACGTCTGGGCGATGACCCACTCTTTGGGGTCCCCGTCCACGTCCGTGCGGTCCAGCACCAGCAGATCGGCGTGGCAGCCAGGGACCAGGCGTCCAATGTCGTCGCGGCCCAAGCTGGCCGCCGCTTCGCTGGTGGCGTGCCAGATGGCTTGCTCCGGGGACATCCGTTCGGCTTCCACGGGGTGCGCCACGGCCGCGGCGATGCCGGTCAGGGGCCCAAACGGCATCCCGTCGCTGCCAAAGGCGACCCGGACCCCCTTGGCCATCATCGTCTGGAATCGGTTGTTCAGGAAGAACCGCTGCCCGATGCGCTCCTCGTACATGCCGCCGTGGCTGCTCCAGGCGCCCACAAAGTTGGGCTGGCTGCTGGCCCAGACCCGCAGCGCGGCGGTGCGATCGATTTGCTCGTCGTGGACAATCTCGTAGTGTTCGAAGCGGTGGTGCAGGGTGGTGCCGTCGGGCAACTGGATGGCGGGGACGCCGCCCACCCGGTCGCGGAGGCGCTCGAAGGCGCGCAACCCTTGCTCCACGGCCCCGTCGCCGATGGCGTGGACGTGCAACTGCACGTCGTGGTCGGTGGCCTGCTGGAACAGGTGGTCCAATTCCTCGTCGCTCCAGATTTGGCGGCCCTTGGTGTCGGGGCGGTCGTCGTACGGCTCCAGCATCAGCGCCGTGTGACCCCCCAAGGAGCCATCCAGGAACACCTTGAGGCCGCCATCGTGCAGGCGGGCTTGGCCGTTGGAGCCTCCAGTGGGGCGCCCGGTGCGGAAGCCTTCCTCCAGCACCTGGCCCAACGCCTGGGGGTAGACGTTGCAATGGATCCGGATGGGGAGGTGCTTGGCCGCCCGCACGAGCGCCGCGCGCAGCGGGGCCTGCTCGTAGGTGGACACGGTGGTGACGCCCAGGTGGGCCGCCACGCGGCATGCTTCCTGCACGGCCAGGTCCAAGGCATCGTCGGATGCGGGCATGACCTCGTTGAGGTACAGGCTCGGCTCCTCCAGGAGCACGCCGCTCTCCTCGTCGACGCGCTCGTCGTCCCACTTGGCACGGACCAGGGGGAGCGCGGCGCCGTTGGCGACCGCCTTGTGACCGCAGATGCGCCGCAGCACCAAGGGCCGGTGGGTGAGGTGCTCGAAGTCGGCGCGCACGATGGGGCCGTCGTCGCCCCAGTCGGCTTCGTCCCACCCTTCCCCGGTGACGGGCCCTTGCCCGGCGTCTTGGGCCAACCAGTCGGCCACCCGTTGCAGGGCCTCTTTCTTGGACTTGGTGCCCCGCAGGTCGGGCCGGGTGCGCTTGATGCCCACGTGCAGCAGGTGCATGTGGGCGTCCACGAAGCCGGGCAGCACGATGCGGCCTCCCAGGTCCTCGACCTCGGCGCCCACGTCGGCGGCCTTGGCTCGGATGGTCTCGTCGTCGCCCACGTGCAGCACGCGGTCATCGAACAGGATGGCGGAGGCGTGCTCGGGGCGGTCCATGGTGAGGATGCGGGCGTTGACGAAGGCGCGGGCCACGCGGTGCCACCGGCGTGGGCATGAAGGGGGTTGCCCCCGCCCCACGCGGCGGCATCGGGCCGGCGCGACCCCGTGGCGTGCATCGGGCAGGTCGCGGGGGTGCTTGGATAACAGTTCCACCAGAAATAAAGGGGTCCAAATGGGGGTTTGTTACCAAAGCAGCCAAGAACTCGAGGGAGAATGTGGACTCGACGCCCACGGGCGTTGATTCGGTCGGTCTCACGATCGGATGGGATGCACTTCGGGAAGCAGTCTGGGATGAACCCC
The DNA here is from genome assembly GCA_041636435.1 of Thermoplasmatota archaeon. Lineage (GTDB taxonomy): Archaea > Thermoplasmatota > E2 > JACPAO01 > JAHFTW01 > JBFGSX01. Next base: position 1,682 of record JBFKTF010000070.1, on the reverse strand, counting down.
CCGGTGACCTGCTGCGGCCCACCTTTTGTCTTGATTTCTCCTGGAGCGGCTGCTCCGGCTCGGCTTGGAGGAATGGCTCTGGTTCCACCGGAAATCAAGGGGTAGAATCTTCGACAATCCAGTCGGTTTTGCTCAACAGAACGCGGCCAGCACCCGGTCGTGGGACATGCCAATCTCGTCCGCCGTGGCCGTGGCCATGTCCGGGCATGGCTTGGGGGCCACGGGCGCCGGCGGGGTGGGAAGGTCCGCGATGTAGGCGTCCAAGTCCTCGAACTCCTCCAAACTCATGGCGCCGTTGGCCACCAGCTTGTGGGGGCGTGTGTCGCCGCCGTCCCAGAGGGGGCGCAAGTCGCCCATCTCTTGCAAGACCTTCACGGCGGTCTTGGGTCCAAAGCCCTTGATGCCGGGGTGCCAGTCGGTGCCGCACACGATGGCCACCTGACGAAGTTGATCGGTGCTCAACTGGTGCTCTTGGAGGTCGCTCAAGTGGTGCATGAACGGCTCCGGGCTTCCCGCCTTGCGCAGCACCTCGGGGGCGCCCGCCACCAAGGCATCGAAGTCCTCGGTGGCCACCGCGTCCGCATGGCCTTGATGGCACAGCGCCGCAGCGTAGCGTTCGCCGTCGTGGTCGGCTTGCAGCACCGCCACGCCCACGGCCTCCAACATGCGGCTGCAATCGGAGATCATCTGGGGATCCAGGTAGACCGTGCCTCGCATCAGGCGCGCGAACGTCTTGTGGTCCCCCGCGGCCTTGGCTTCCTCGGCCCGCCGCAGATTCTCCTCGCGCTTGGCGATGCGCTCCTGCACGGTGGCCAATTTCCGGGGGTGGATCGCGCCGTCCCAGATGAGAATCGGCTCCGCCCCCGCGCTGCGCAGGTTGCGGACCAGGTTCAGGAAACCGATGATGTGCCCGATGGGGCGCCCGGTTTCCTTGGCGCGCAACAAGTCGCCGTCGCGGCCGCGCATGGTGGTCAGGTACCGGAACGCGGTGTTGTGGCCATCGATGGCGATGCGACGACCATGATACCAGTCCTCCGGCACCGGATGTTGCGGGAACAAATCCCGGAGATTGACCCCCATGAACGGAACCACCCCCCTGCAACAGATGGGCGTTTGGGTGCTGGCCACATGGCCCCAAGGCCATTCCGGGCCGCACGTCCGGCGTCGCCGCTTGTTTTCAGCCATTGGCCTTGCCCGACGCATGGCGGAGGGCGCCCGGTTGCGCGCGGGCATCGCTGAGGGCCACCTTGCGTGGATTCGCCTGGGCATCATTTCCTTCAACGTCTCCGTCTACCTGTGGTGGCTGCCACATGGCAGCACCCATGCCCTGGCGGTGGCCATCTCCGCCATCGCGTTGGTCTACGCGCTGGCCGTGGTGGCGTTGCGACCCCACGAACGGTTGCCCGTCATGCGGACGGCGTGGTTCACTCTGAGCACCGACAGCGTCCTGATCGCGTTCTGGCTGTACGCCACCGGCGGGTTGGACTCGCCGTTCGTCTTCTTGTGGTTCCTGAGCCTGATGGCCGTCGTCTATCGCTTCGGACCGCCCATCGTCTTGCTCGCCAGCGGCTTGTACGTCGCAGGGGATCTGGGCATGCTGGCCGCCTCGGGCACGCTGCTGGGCCATGGCACCGCGGCCAGCGTCCGCGTCGCCTACATCGTGGCCGCCAGCGCCCTGGGTG
>JBFKTF010000069.1:0-9797 GCA_041636435.1 Thermoplasmatota archaeon | reverse complement strand
GATCTTGCCCGAGATCAACAAGAAGGCGGCCACGATGCTCTCCAAGCCGGAAGTGGACTTGGCGCCGATTGTTTGCAAGATCATGGACGTGGTGTGGATCGACGATCCCGTCACGGAATACGAGAAGATGGACGGCGTCATCCTGAACCAGAAGGAGATTGACCGCTTCCACGCCAATCCCCCCAAGCGGGCCAGCAACGCCAAACCGGGCACGCTGGAGAGCTTCGAAGTGGACGACGAAGGCGACCTGCCGTTGGAGGCCGAGGACGAAGTCGAAGACATCGTCGTGGAGCCCCCGAAGCCCCGCCAGGAGTTCATGGGCAAGGGCACCCTCACGGTGACCAACTACAAGCAGAAGGCGCAGAAGTTCAAGCTCTACACGGTCATCCCCGAGACCAGCGTCTTGGTCGAAGCGGACCCGCAACCCAAGAAGGTGGCCGACCGGTTCTTGATGTGGGAGATGCCCACCATGAAGCCGGCCGAGAAGCTGGACATCACGTTCCAGCTGGGCGGCATCGAGAAGGGTGCCTTGGATTCCCTGGAGGCCTACGTGGACGGCATCAACGAAATCCACGTCGTGGGCGCCGACCCCTGGCGCGGAGGTGACGAATGAGCGAGACGCCATTGACCAAGAAGCAACGCGAGGCGAAGGCCCAGAAGGCGATGGATGGCATCGCCAACCAAATCTACACGCACCTCAAGCAGGGCAACATCCCCGAGTTGCATCTCAGCAGCCGGACGAAGAGCAACATCGTCTTCGACGACATGCACCGCGTCTGGAAGTACGGCGCCAGCATGACCACCCGCTCCGCCATGAAGACGGACGGCGCCTACATGTTGCTGCGCACGATGTACATGTCCGAATTCATCAAGGACATGGTGGCCAGCAACAAGTCGTCCACGCTTCGTGAGATGTACTACATCTCCGAGGGTTGGGACATGGGCAAGTTCCACGACCAGGCCGAGTCGGATGGCTTGGCCGAGGACTTGGAGGTCATGACGGGCAACATGCGGGAGGACTTCAAGCTCCGTCCCGAAGAGAACGGTGCGGCGATGATTGGCGACCTGAAGGTCGTCGAGACAACGCGTACCGGGGCGCGCCGCACGATCCACTGCCAGGACGACGTGGGCGATGCAGGCTACAACATCCCGTACAACGTGGAGCCGGACCGCTTGAAGTTCAAGGACGTCAACGTCGACTTCATCGTGGCCATCGAGACCGGTGGTATGTTTGCCCGTTTGGCGGAGAACCAGTTCGATTCCTCGGCCAACTGCGGCCTCGTGCACCTCAAGGGCCAGCCGGCCCGCTCGACGCGCCGGCTGCTGAAGCGTCTGAACGAAGAAGCGGGTCTGCCCGTGGTCGTCTTCACGGACGGTGACCCCTGGTCGTACCGCATCTTTGCCAGCGTGGCGTATGGTGCCATCAAGACAGCGCATATCTCCGAGTACCTGGCCACCCCCACGGCCCAATACCTGGGTGTGACGCCGACGGACATCACCAACTACGACTTGCCCAGCGACAAGCTGACGGACCGCGACATCGCGGCGCTGAAGTCCGAGCTGGACGACCCGCGCTTCGACGACGAGGTCTGGCGTGGCGAGATCAACTACCAACTCCAACTCGGGAAGAAGTCGGAACAGCAGGCCCTGGCCAAGTATGGCCTGGACTTCGTGACGGACACGTACCTGCCCGAGAAGTTGGCTGAGATGGGCGTGCTGAACTGATGCCAGAATCCATCAAGCAGCGCCCAATGGGGCACCCATGAACCACCGCCAGAAAGCCACGGAGCACCTGGAAACGGCGGGCGAGCAAGCGGATGCTTGGCTCCATGTGGGCATCGCCGGCGTGCACGCCATGCTGGAGGTCGCGGACGCCATCAAGCATGGCCTGCGCGACATCATCTACGAACTGCGTTCCTAGACCGCTTCGACGTCGCGGCGCCAGATGCGCATGCTGCCGCATCCGACGCAGAACCCGCATTCGATGCTCATCCAACTGACGGTGCCGCATTCGCGGCACGTGGGGCCATCGACTGGGGGCGGGCGCGTGAGGGGCCACGCCATCGCGGCACCAAGCAAGGCACCCGTGGCGGCGACAGCCCATGGGGCCGGCATGCCATCCAACGCCGTCTGCAAGACCAAGGTGGCGAACAGCAACACGCCGGAGGTGACCAGGAGAAGGCCAATGAGGCGACGCTGGTCCATTACCAGATGGTCATCGGCCACCACTTTACGGGCTTCGCGGGGCCCGAAGGGCCGCTTGCCCCCTGTCCCAAAATCCCCTCGGCCGGATGAAAAGCGACGCCGTGGACCAACAATACTTATGTTCCATCCGGCCAGGTCGGAAGCAGTTCCATGCAGTCCCGAACGCTCCTTGGCACGCTTGCACTCCTGATGGTCGCCTTCGCCGGTTGCGCCGACCAGGCCGCCGCCCTCGAGGAAGACACCGCTTCCTTCGACGACTTCGAACTGGAGGCCACCGAGACCACCGGCATCATCCGCGGCGTGGTCGTCGACTCCAGCATCGTTCCCCTCGCGGGCGCCGAAGTGACCATCTCCGGCACGGACAACACGGTCACCACCAACGAGGATGGCGCCTTCGGCTTCAGCGACCTGGAAGCCGGCTTCTACACGCTCAGCGTCGACGCCCTGGGCTACATCGGCACCCAGACCCAAGCCGAAGTGGTGGCCGGCGTGGAATCCCCGCCCGCCGTGCGCGTCATGCTGGAAGCCAACCCCAGCGAGCTGCCCTACGTGCAGCCCCTGACCTTCAACGGCTACATCGAATGCAGCATCAGCAGCCCCGCCTACCGTGTGGCCGTGTGCAGCGTTCCCAACATCGTTGCTCCCGGCACGATTCAGGAAGAGTTCATGATGGTCCACGAGGGCCAAGACCCCGAAGCCACCTGGGTCCAGGCCGAAATGATCTGGAAGAGCACCCAGGCCCTGGGCAGCTCCATGATGTTCACCATGGAAGCCGGCTGCTCGTCCGACGGCTGCGACATGCCCGACGCGGAGAACTCCCGCGGCGCCGGCACCAGCCCCATCGTGATGATCGCCGACACCGAGGACCTCCAAGCCGACTGGCAACTCTACACCGGCACCATCCAGCACCGCGTCTTCAACATGGAAATGGACGGCACCGCCCCGCCGGTCCCCGTCTGCGGTGTCCCGAACCCCGTCCACGGCGGCACCATGTGCGTCAAGGGCTGGGGCGCCACCCTGCAACAGAAGTTCGACATCTTCACCCACGTCTTCAGCAACGGCGTGCCCCAAGATGGCTGGACCTTCGGCAACGATGGTGAGCCCACCATCCAGCCCGTCCCCGGCAGCTGAAGCCGCCAATCCCCCTCTTCCCTTCCCCCTTTGCCCTTGGTGACCTGTCAGGCCCGGGGGAATGCGACCCCACGGCGCTGGTTTTTCCATCCAGCGTGATGGCACGCCATGGAACGCGCATGGGAGTCGATGACCGTCGATGCCGTGCGCGATGCTCTGGAGGCGCCACCCGATGGCCTGAGCGACGAGGAGGCGGCGCGGCGCCACGCGGACGGCGCCAACGTGGTGCCCTCCGCCAAGCCGCCATCGGTGGCGCGCATCTTGGCCCATCAGTTCCGCAGCCCCCTGATTCTCATCTTGGTGGCGGCCGGCATCTTCTCGGCCCTCATCGGCGAATTGGTGGATTCGGCGTTCATCGCCGGCGTGCTGCTGCTGAACGCCGTCATCGCCACCATCCAAGAGTGGCGCGCGGAGCGTGGGGCGTTGGCGTTGCAGCAAATGCTGCGCATCCAGGCCACCGTCTTGCGGGATGGCCGTCGACGCGTCGTCGACGCGGAGCAATTGGTGCGCGGCGACGTGGTCCTGCTAGAGCCAGGGCAGAGCGTACCCGCCGACCTGCGCCTGGTGGTGACCCAAGGCCTCGAAATGGACGAGTCGCTGCTGACGGGGGAGTCGACGGCCGTGCGCAAGCACACGGAACCGATGCCGGCCGCGCCGCTGGCGGATCGCCATTGCCTGGCCCACGCGGGCTCGTGGGTGACGCAGGGACGGGCCCAAGGCGTGGTCGTGGCCATCGGTGCCGAGACCCAAGTGGGCCGCATCGCCGCCGACTTGGTCGAAGGCCCCCGCGCGGAGGCCCCCTTGCTGATCCGCATGAAGCGCTTCGCCCGCACGGTGGGCGTCGTGGTCCTGCTGGCGGCCGTCGGCCTGGCGGCCATCGGCACGCTGCGTGGGGAACCCCTGCGCGAGATGGGGCTGTTCGCCGTGGCGGTGGCGGTCTCCGCGGTACCAGAAGGCCTGCCCGTGGCCCTCACGGTGGCCCTCGCCGTGGGCACCGCCCGCATGGCGCGGCGGCACGTCATCGTGCGGCGACTCGCCGCCGTGGAAGGCCTGGGCAGTTGCACCATGATTGCCACCGACAAGACCGGCACGTTGACCATGAACGCCCTGACGGTGCGGGAGGTGCGGACACCAGAGGCGGTGTTCTCCGTGAGCGGGGAAGGCTACACGCCCGAAGGCGACGTGTTGCGCGGTGCATCGCCCATCGCCCCCGGTGAGCACCCGGCCCTCCAGGAATTGGCCGAAGCGGTGGCCTTGTGCAACGAGGCCGTCCTGCAACAGCGAGACGGGGCATGGACTTGGCAGGGCGACCCCACGGACGTGGCGTTGTTGGCCTTCGCGGCCAAGGCCGGCATCGACGCCGAGGCCAGCAACCACCAGCACCCCACCGTGGGCACCATCCCATTCGAGCCGGCCCTGCGCTATGCGGCGACCATGCATGCCGATGGCCGCGTGGTGGTCAAAGGGGCGCCCGAAGCGGTGCTGCCCATGTGCCAGGGAGCCGTGGACGCATCCCCCGAGATGACCCAGGCGGGGCTGCGGGTGTTGGCCGTCGCCACGGGCCCGACCCCGAGCGACGGGCCACCCCGCGGCCTGCGGCTGCTGGGCTTCGTGGGCATGATGGACCCGCCGAGGCCGGGCGTGCCCGAAGCCATCGACGCCGCCCGCGCCGCCGGCATGCAGATTGTCATGATTACCGGCGACCACCCCCAGACCGCCGCCCGCATTGCCCACTCGGTGCGCATCCCCGTCGCCGCCGATGGGGTGCTGACGGGCGCCGACATGGAGGACATGGACCAAGCGACCCTGGCGTCGCGCTTGGACGGCGTGACGGTCTTTGCCCGCGTGGCACCCCACCAGAAACTCCTGATCGTGCAAGCGGCCCAAGCCGCAGGGCACTTTGTGGCGGTCACCGGCGACGGCGTCAACGACGCCCCCGCGCTGCGCGCCGCCAACGTCGGCGTCGCCATGGGGCGAAGTGGCACGGACGTGGCCCGCGAGGCGGCGGACATCGTCATCGCCGACGATGCATTCCCCAGCGTCGTGGCCGGCATTGAGGAGGGCCGCATCGCATACGCCAACGTCCGCAACGTGGTGTTTCTGCTCATCTCCACCGGCGCCGCCGAGGTGCTTCTCATGTTGCTGGCCCTGACGACCGGTTCGCCGTTGCCGTTGCTGCCGGCCCAGTTGTTGTGGTTGAACCTGGTGACCAACGGCATCCAAGACGTGGCGCTGGGGATGGAGCCAGGCAAGGGCGACGAAATGGAGCGCCCCCCACGGGCGCCGCGGGAGCGCATCTTCGATCGCATGATGGTGGAACGGACCCTGTTGACGGCCTTGGTGATGGGCGGCGGTGGCTTTGCCGTGTTCGTGTTCCTGCTGGGCCGGGGCTGGGAGGAATCGACGGCACGCAACGCGTTGCTGCTGCTCATGGTGTTGTTCGAGAACCTGCACGTGGGCAACAGCCGCAGCGAGACCCGCTCGGCCTTCGCCCTGAACCCATTCCGCAACCCATTCCTGTTGTGGGGCGTGGTGGTGGCCCAAGCCATCCACTTGGCCAGCATGTTCGCGCCGCCGATGCAGCACGTGCTGGAGACCCAGCCCGTGTCCTTGTCGACGTGGTTGTGGCTGCTGCTGGTGGCGTGCAGCATCACGGTGGCCTTCGAGTTGCACAAGGCGGTGCGGCGCCGTTGGCCCGTGGCGGGGGCGTCGGGGTGAGGCGCCCGACCCGAGCCATTTGCTTCTTATAGAAGTAATAGCCATCGATTGCCATTGGCACGCGCCGACTTGATCGACTTCGTGCGCGAGGTAATGTCCCGCGCAGGCTTCGCGGTCAGCGCGCGCTGCGATTTGCGCCCCGTCAGCTTTGACCTGGTGGCGCGGCGCGACGACGAGTTGCTCATCCTGAAGGTGCTGCACAACGTCGATGCCTTGACGGAGCCCATCGCCCAGGAAATCAAGCTCCTGTGCCGGTTCCTGCGGGCCCGACCCCTGTTGGTTGGGGTCCGGGCGGGGACGGGCATGCTCGAAGACGGCGTCATCTACAACCGCCACGAGATCCCCATCGTCACGCCCGCCACGCTGGAAGAACAGATGCTGGGCGGTGCGCCCCCGATGGTGTTCGCCGCCCCCGGTGGCTTGTACGTGCGCATCGATGCCCAAGCATTGCAGCAAGTGCGTGTCCAGCACGACCTGAGCTTGGGGGCCTTGGCGCAGATTGCCGGCGTCAGCCGCCGCGCCATCCAGATGTACGAGCACGGCATGAACGCCTCCATCGAGGCCGCCATGCGCTTGGAGGAGTTCTTCGACACGGACCTCATCCGGCCAAGCGACCCCACCCAGCAATTCGACCCCAGTGCCTACGAGCCACCCCAACAAGAGGCGCCCGAGCGGGACCCCTTGGAGGCGCTCTTGCACTCCATGCTGGAAGGCTTGGGCTACGACGTCCGCACCACCAAGCGCAGCCCCTTCCAGGCCCTCTCCACGCAGCGCGAGGACACCTACCTGACCGGCATGGGGCAAGATTCGCCGCAACTGCGGCGCCGTGCCCGCATTGTGCACAGCGTCAGCCGCATCACGGAGCGCCCGGGCTTCTTCGTGGTGGAGCGCACCACGCGGACGGAGCTCAACGGCGTGCCCGTCGTGACCCGTGCGGAGCTGAAGCGCCTCACGGACCCCGAGCGCATCCTGGAATTGATCCTGGAGCGCCAGTCGGACCCGAAGGAGTGACTTGGCCGGCCGTCCAGGCCGAGCTTACAGGCTGATTTGGCCTTCCTTGCTGCGGACGTCGATGTCCCAGAAGCCCCAGGCACTGAACAACAGTGCGGGCCATCCGAAGGCACCGAAGAACAGGAACAAGCCGAGGCTGGCGCCGGGGTACTTCTTGTAGCCGACGGATTCGCTGGGCTCCCAGGCGTTGGCCATGACGCTGCCCAGGGCAATCATCAGGGGCGCGTAGAAGACGCCGATGAGGCCGGGGTAGAGCAGGTAGTTCATCCAGACCATCATGTCCTCGTCGGCGCTGGTCTTGATGTTGAGGTGGTAGGTGGTGCGGCCGGGGAGCTTCTCGCTGCGGTAGACATCCTCCGGGACGGGCAACTCGACGCTGCCGGTGGCGGCGGCGCGGGCGGCGCTGGCGGCGGCTTCCGCTGCGTCGCGCTCGGCGCTGGTTTCGGCCAATTCGGCCGCGGCGGCGTCGGCCAGCTCTTGCTCTTCGGCCGTCAGCGGGCGGACGTCTTCCAGGAGGTCGTAGTAGAGGACCTGGGCCTGGGCGGCTTCGTGTTCGCTGCGGGCCTTCTGCAGGTCCTTCTCGGCGTCGAGGAGGTTGGTGCGGAGGGCTTCGTCGCCGCGGGTCTGGTCGGCTTGGCGCTGCGTGGCCGCGGCCATGAGGGCGTCGTCGTCTTGGTTGGCGATGTGGCCCTGGATGCTGTTGTAGAACCGGTTCTCTTCGTTGAGGCGGTCCTGGTAGATGGTGGCCCATTCCAGGTCGTGCAGGGCGATGAACAGGTTGGCTTGGAACGTGGCGACGTTGCCGGCCATCTCTTCGTAGGCGGTGAGGTTGCCCTCGGCGGCGTACTGGGCCAGCTGTTCGTTGCCCACGTCCAGTTGGCGCTGCAAGATGTCGCGCTGGTTGCTCTTGGCAATGATGTTCTTGCCTTGTTCCTCGAAGGCGGAGGCGCCGTAGACCTGCGACAACTTGTCGTTCATGCGGTCGTACATGTTGGCGCGGGTGTCTTCCTGGAAGTCGTACAGCATGAAGCCGATGGCGCCGGTCGCCAGCACACCGACAACGATGGCTGCGGCCACCTTGCGGCGTGCCTTGGGGTCGGCGTCCTCGTGCTTCTTCGCGATGGCCATGGCCCAAAGCCATGCCATGGGGAACACGATGGCGCGGAACAGGAAGATGATCATCGAACGGGTGCCCTCGACCAGGGCCCGGCCTGCCATGGGTCGCGCCAGAAAGGTCCGCTTCTAAAGGGCTCCGACGCCTTCAGGAGGGGAAGCCCCGTGGGGCGCTTCGTGCTCCGAGCCGGCGCCGACCACACCGAGACCGCCGACGTGCGACCCCAACTCCGAGCGGCGGCCGACTGGGTGTGGACGTTCTTGGCCAAAGGGATCGGCCCCGGTGGGGGCTTGGTCTTGGTGGGGGACGACGTCGTGCGCGCCAGCCAAGCCTTGCCCGATGTGCAGGGCAGCCCGCTGTTGGCCCCGTACCAGCGCCTGGTGTCGCAGCAGCGGCGTCTTGGCGACGGCGGCGCCTTGGCGGGCCTGCTGGCGGCGGGCGTGGTGCGCGCCGGTTTGGACCAGCGCCGTGTCCAGGGCGTTGTGGACGGGGTGGGCTTGGCGCGGCGCCAAGCCAAGGCATTGTTGCAGGCGTTGGCGGAGCCCGCGGACCTCGAAACGTGCCTCAGCGCCATCGATCCCGTGCTGGGCCCCCTGACGGAGCGCTTGCCTGAATTGGAACGCGCCGGCGTGTTGGACTTGGACCGCATCCACGTGCGCGCCGACGACGTGGCCGCACCGGAATGGTCGGCCGGCGTCTCCATCGAACCCACGGTGTCGCCCCACGCCCGCCCCGGCGATGCGACGGTGGCCATCGTGGGGCGGTGCCTGCCGCCGTTGCCCCAAGGCATGACCAGCAAGGACCCGGCCGCCGCCCGCGCCGCCGAAGAGGAGCGCATCGCCCGCGCCCGCGCGTCCGTGCGCCGTTTGGGCGTCGGGCTGCTGGTGTGCTTGAAGGACATCCCGGAGGACTTGGCGGGCCGCTTGTTGACCGATGGCGTCGCGCTGGTTTCCGATGCCCCACGCAGCCTCGTGGACCGTCTGCAGGGGTTGACCGGCGCACAGCGTGCCATGGAACTGCATTCCTTGTCCAAGGACGACCTCGGGCAAGCCACCCTCGAGCGCGTCGCCGGCGACTGGAGCCTGCACGGTGACGGCCCCAGCGCCACCATGACGGTGCCCTCCACTGGGCCAGCCAAGCAAATGGCGCTGGATCGAGCCGAGGCCTGGCTGCGTTGCGTGGAGCCACTGCAACGGGAGGGGCGATTGCTGCCCGGCGGCGGTGCTTGGCAGCGGCACGTGGCCAAGCGCCTGCGTGAGGTCGCCGACCACGCTCCGGGCCACGGGCCCATGGGCGTGCGCATCGTGGCGGACGTGTTGGACCGCATCGCGGACGCCGTGGTCACCAACACGGGCGGCGATGCCACGCGGACACCCCACCTGGATTGGATGGATTCGTACCCCCACGCCGAAGCGGCCGTGGACGCGGCACTCTCCGCCGCCATCAGCATCCTGCGCATCGATGCCGCGTGGCGCAAGCGCTCCAGTGCACCGGGCGACTTGCGCGGCGGCTTGGGCAAGGCGGGCAGCCCGAAGGGCATGCCCGGCGACATCCCGCCACTGATGTGAGGCTACGGCGCGCGGATGTGCACGGTCTTGTCGACGCTGGCGACCACGTC
>JBFKTF010000068.1:0-9860 GCA_041636435.1 Thermoplasmatota archaeon | reverse complement strand
GGGCCAACGGCGACATCAGCATCAACACCTTCGACCGCAGCACCGGCCACCTCACCGAGGCCAGCCGCTACGCGCCCAACTACGTCACCGACGTGGACCGGCACCCGGACCGGCTGGACGCCTACTACCAGGTCTACGCCCACGACATGTTCGCCATGACCGACAACGTCACCGGCCAGGAACTGATGTACGTGGCCAACTGGGACGCCGGCCTCCGCATCGTCGACATCACCGACCCCCACGACATCGCCGAGCTGGGTGCCTGGAACGACTGGCCGGAGGGCCACAGCGGCAACCTGCACACCGTCGCCACGGAATGGATTGGCGAACGCCGCATCACCGTCGGGGCCGTCGAAGTGGGCTTCGCCGTCGTGGGCGGCAAGCCCTACGCCCTGGACGAGGAGAAGTCGGTCATGTACGTCTGGGACACCACCGACCCCGCCGCCATCGAACTGCTGTCCGTTTGGGAGAACCCCGAAGGCCTCAGCGCCGGGCGCAGCGAGACCGGCGACTTGCGCTCCACGCACAACCTGCAGATCGAAGGCGGCATCGTCTACCTGGCCCACTACGGCCTCGGCATCGTGGTGCTGGACCTGCGCACACCGGAGCTGCAGGCCGCGCCCGGCATGCTCGGCTTCACCAACCCCGGCAGTGTCTGGGACGTCGTCTTGATGGACGGCGCCATGCTGGGCAGCGGCGGGTTCGGCGTCACGGGCTACTCGTTCCCCTTGCTGGAACTGGGCAACCCCGCGTTGGACAGCCGCGCCTAAACGCCCGCGGCCAAGGCCTCGTCGATGACGCCGTCCATGACGGCATCGAAGTCCGCGCGCTTGCGGCGCAACACGTCCAGGCGCGCCTCGTCGAGGGTGTCCTTGACGACCAACCACACGACCTCCACCGCGTGCTGGGTGTTGACCCGCAAGGCGCGGCGGATGGCCTGCTCGTTGGCCTGCGGTGACCAGTCGGCGTCCGCGATGACCACGGTGTCGGCGGCATCCAACGTCAGGGCCTCGGAACAGGCCCGGGTCTGCCCCAGGAACAACGGGACATCGCCCGCTTGGAAGCGCTCCTCGATGCCGCGCCGTTCGTGCGTCGGCACGCTGCCATCGATGCGCAGGGAATCGTCGGGGAATTGTTCGCTTAGTTCATCCAGGAGGGCCAAGCGGCTGCTGAAGACCAACACCTTCCGGCCGGCCGCCAGGCGGTCTTCGACGACGTCGGCCACGACCCGGCGCTTCGCCTCGATGCAACTGGCCATGGCGCCATGGACTTGGCCGATGCGTTCCTCGGGGCGCGCCTTGGACAAAGCGTGGCGCCGCAGGGCATAGGCTCGTTGCAGGTCCTCGGGCAGGTCGATGGCCATCACGCTTTGGCGCAGCTCGGGCAACTGATCGCAGACATCGGCCAGGGTCCGCCGGATGGTGAACCCCGACATGCGCTCATGCAGTTCGGCCAAGTTCCTGCCGCCCTCGCGGATGGTGCGTCGGACACGACGCCCCCGCACGTTCTGCGACAAGGACCGGCTCGTCATGTAGCGGTCGAAGAACGCCCATGCATCGGGGTACGCCTGGGGCCGCACGATGCGCAGCGGCGGGTACAGGTCTTGGGCGTCATTCATCAGCAAGGTGCCCGACAGCAGCGCCTTGCGTGGAATCTGGTCGGCGATGCGAATCAGCGCCTTGGTTCGTTGCGCCTTGATGTTCTTGCAACGGTGGGCTTCGTCCACGATGAGGGTGGCAAAGCCGTGGGCCGCCAGGCGGTCCGCGTGGCTGGCCAGCACGTCGTGGTTGATGATGACGAAGTCCGAGGGGGCAATCGGCACGGCCGCGGTGCCTTGGATGACTTGGTGCTCGGCATCGGTGGCGGCTTCGATTTCGCGGGCCCAGACGTGCTTGGCCGTGGCGGGGCAGACCACCAGGGTCGGTCCGTCGCCCATCAAGGCGAAGGCGATGCCTTGCAGGGTCTTGCCCAGGCCTGGCTCGTCGGCCAAGATGCCGCTGCCCGCCCGGTGCAAGAAGGCCACGGCCTGCTCCTGGTAGGGGTACAGGGGCTTGCGCAACTCCGGCACACCCATCGGTTGCTCCAAGCCGTGCTTGATGGCCAGGCATGCTTGGACGTCGTCCGGGTCGCCGCCGTAGCGGATGCGGTACTCGAGGTCCTCGAACGCCTCGGTGCATTCCGGGTGCCCATAGCGCATGGCGTCCAGCACGTCCAGGGCGCGGTGGGCCTTGGTGCGCCAATGGCGCCCATCGTGGCGGGCCCGGAGGCGCTTCATCACCTTCGGCAAGCGAGGCGAGTGCAAGGTCTGGATCACCACCTGGTCACCGTCGACGTCGAGCCTGGCCATGGAGCGCGAATGCCCGCGGCGCAGGTTGTCCCTTGGCCCGAGGGCAGTGAAAGCACCCGGTGACACAACCTTCAAGGCCGGCGCCAGCCAGCGGCGGCGCATGCGCGCCTTGCTCGCCGTCCTGTTGATGGCGTCCTTGCCCGTCGTCTCCGCCGGTGTCCTCGACATCGGCCACGGCGACATCACGTTCCAAGAACTCGAAGTGGCCGGGGCCAGCAAGGTGGGCGAGCCCACGATTGGCATCCCATGGAACACGGATTCCCTGTTCTTCCACAGCGGCTCCAAGACCATCAAGGGCGTCTTCGATGGCGACGACGGTGTCGTGTGGACCGACGTCACCCCCGAATACCAAGTCCCCACCAACCTTGACCCGATGCTCGTGGCCGACGAAGACACCGGCCGCGTCCTGGCCGGCGGACTGCACGGCGCGTGCTCGGTGATGTTCTACACGGACGACGACGGCGAGACCTGGCTGCCCGCCGGCAACATCTGCAGCGGCGCCCAGTTCGACCACCAATCCATCGGCATTGGCCCCAAGCCCATCGTGGGCAACCCGGACAAGATTCCGAACCTGCAGAACGCGTACTACTGCGGGCAACTCATCCTCATCGGCTGCAGCGTCTCCCTGGACGGCGGCCAATCCTGGACCGCCCCTTCGCCCGTCGCCCCCGCGTTTGCCAACAACGGCTGCGGCGGCTTCCACGGCCACTGGCGCATCAGCCGCATCACGGGCACGGCGTTCCTGCCGGTGCCCGGATGCAACGCCATGGGCATGGTGATCCCGGACATCGCCGGGGCCGAGGGCACCAACACCGCTGGCGTCACCGGCATCACGTGGGACGCCCGCCTGGTCGAAGGCAGCCACGAGTGGGATGGTGGATTCGACCCCAGCATCGGCATCGGTCGAGGCGAAGGTTGGCTCTACTACGGGATGGCCGACCACATGGGTGCCCGGATGGCGTTGACCAAGGACGAAGGCAAGACCTGGGAGGCCCTGCCCAGCGCGGACGGAACCCCCACCACATGGGTCGACGTGGGCGCCTTCCACGACCCGCCCGTCGTGGCCGCCCAGTTCGCCGACGTCCAAGCCGGCGACGACGGCCGCGCCGCCTTCACATTCATCGGGCTACTGGATCTGGATGGCGAGCCCGGCTTCGCTGAATACGGCGACAACAACCGCGCCCTCTACGACTGCGAGCCCCACGCCCAAGACGCCGACGGCAACCGGGTCGAGAACCGCGAATGGCACTACTTCGCCGCCTTCACGTTCGACGGCGGACAAACCTGGAGCGTCGACCAATTGACCGACCACCCCGTGCAGATCGGCGGCGTCTGGGACGGCGGCGGCGGCAACCCCTGCCGCAACCTGCTCGACTTCAACGACATGGACATCGACAGCTTCGGCCGCGTCCACATCGGCTACGCCGACGGATGCATCGGCAACTGCACCGACGAAGGCGAGACCCGCTACAGCCGCGAACCCCGTGTGCTGCGCCAAGTCAGCGGCCCGACGTTGTTCAGCGCCTACGACGTCCAGACGCCCCCGACCAACACCACGTCCCCGGGGCCCAGCCAACCGGACGAAGACGCCCCCGTGCCGGCCGTGCTCGTCGTGGTCGCCCTGCTGGTCGCCCTGGTGCGCCGCCGCTGATTGTTCCAGCGACTCACCAGCAGCAGCACATGCCCCGGCGGACCATGGAACATCATGGCCTACCGGTACACCGCTGCCGACGCCCAGCCCCGTGACCAAGTCTACTCCGTGCGCGGATACACGCTCGTGCGCACCAGCGACGGCCATCGGTTCTACCGCCAAGCCGAGGCGGGCGAACCGGCCCCGTTGCCCGACGACAAGCGCGTCGCCTTCGACGCCATGGGGCGGCCGTTCCTGCAAGAGAAGTTCCGTTTCTGACACCCCGCTGACAGACAACGGTTCATGGAACGTGGGGACCGAGTCCTCCCTCCATGTCCGCCCATTTTGAGACCTACAAGGATCGCTCCGGAAAGCTGCGCTGGCGCCTCAAGGCCGGCAATGGCCAGATCGTCGCCGCCGCCAGTCAAGGATATGCCAGCAAGAAGAGCCTCGAACGTTCCATCGAAATCGTCCGAGAAGGCAGCGCCAAGGTCGAAACCTACGAAGACAAGCGTGGCGAGCACCGATGGCGCATGCGCAGCAGCAACGGCAACATCATTTGCAGCGGTGAAGGCTACACCCAATCCGCCTCGCTCAAACGAGGGTTGGCGTCCGTGCAACGCAACGCCGCCCAAGCGGACGTCCGCGCCGCTGCCTGAAGCCGCCGCGCCCGTGAAATAGGAGGCCTGGGTCGGCCGCTCCATGGCCGTGGAACAGACCTTCGTCATGATCAAGCCGGACGCCGTGCGCCGTGGACTCATCGGGCAGATTGTTGCCCGCTTCGAGGCCAAGGGATTGAACATCAAGGCGATGCGCCTCGAAATCCCCAACCCCGAGACCGTCGAGAAGCACTACGAGGTCCACAAGGAGCGCCCCTTCTACGGCCCCCTCGTCGACTACATCAAGACGGGCCCCGTTGTCCCCATGATCGTCGAAGGCGAGAGCGCCATCAGCGTCAGCCGCGCCATCATGGGCGCCACCAACCCCGTCGAGGGCCGCCCCGGCGAGATCCGCTTCGACTTCGGCCAGACCATCGGCCGCAACATCATCCACGGCAGCGACGGCGAAGACACCGCCGCCTTCGAAATTGGCTTGTGGTTCCCTGACGGTGGCTTCGACTACGACGTCACCGACAAGGCCTGGCTCTTCGAGTGATGCGGGTCAGCCTCGTCCCTGCCCTGGAGGCGCAACGCCGATTGTGCGACACGCCCCCAGGGATGGGCCGGTTCCGCGAGTATCTCCAAGAGATGCTGGGCGGCACCCACGACATCCGGCTTCCCATCGGCGAATTCAACCCGATGGGCCAAGAACACATGGCCAAGGCCATCGATGGATGGATCCGCATCGGGGCCGAACGGCTCGTGGCGTTGCATGCCAAGAAGGCCGCGCTGCGCCTGGCGACGGTCCACGATGAGATCCGCGTGGCCACCGTCGTCATCGACGACGTGGGGGGCCCCAGCTCGGACCGGGACCGCGTGGAGGCGCGGTTCTGCTTCCAGGACCAGAGCCGCATCGAGCGCGGCTTTGCCACCGTCAACCTGTGGACCGGTGAAGCGCCAAGCCCCACGGTCCTGGCCACGCGCACCGCTGCGTCCCTGTACCGCACCGTGTTCCAGCGCCGCTACGGACTCCCCACCACCTTGGCGGAGCGCATGCGGCAGGAAGGCCTCGTGGCGCGCTTCATCCGCGACGACCGCGTCGCCACGGACGCCGAAATGGCGCTGGTCCGGGCACACGAGCACGAGGACGACTTTGCCACCAGCTACGCGTTGTTCTACGGCGACGACGCCGCCCGCAAGCAGGGATTCAAACCATTGGGCGCGACGGCGGGCGCCGCCCGTCGCGTGGCCCGTCGTTTGGCGGGGGACCCCGTGGCGGCCCTGCACGTCTAGTCCCCCTGCCGCAACCAATAAGCACCAGGAGACCCAGCGTGGCCCATGCGTGCATGGAGCCTCGCCCTCGTGGCGTCCCTTCTCTTGGCCGGCTGCGCCACCGTGGCCGACGAGCCCCTGGACAGCGACGGCGATGGTCTGAGCGACGACGAAGAACGCGCCCTGGGCACCGATCCCTTCGTGGCCGACACGGACCTGGATGGCGTCCTGGATGGCGACGAGGTCGCCGCAGGAAGCGACCCCTTGGACCGTGGCCTGCCCCCGCGCGTCGTCGTGGCGGTGTTGGACACCGCCATCAACCCGTACCACGTCCACTTCCAACGCAACGACACCCTGAGCGACGAGATGCTCGCCCAATTCGTTGACGTCGAGACCGGCGCCATTCCCGAACGCGTGTTCCTGGCGCAGAACGGCACGTACGAAGAACGCCGGGAAGCGGACGAGGAGTTCTGGGACAGCATCGAGGAGGGCAAGACGTACTACTTCGATGGCACCAGCATCATCGGCGTCGCCCACGGCGGCAACCTCATCGACGGCGGCAGCCACGGCACCGCCACCAGCGGTGCCGTCTTGGACGCCAACCCCGACGCCATCATCCTGTTCAGCCAAGGCTTCGGAGGCACCAGCGAATCCTGGAGCGCCAAACAGCCCTGGATCGACTTCATGAGCGAATCCTACGGGCCCCTAGGCAGCCCGCCCACGTGGGTCGTCGGCGGCAGCAGCACGGCCGATGCAAACAAGCAGAAGTGGGACCACGGCGGCATCCCGGTTGGTGCTGCGGACAACAGCCCCGCGCTGGCGCCCATCGACAGCACCGCCGGCCCGCCCTGGGTGGTCGGCGTCGCAGGCGACCACGACAATGGCTGCCGCGAGGAGAGCAGCGGCAACGTGCCCGACTTCACCGCCGACTTCACCCAGAATCTGCCCCGCGACCGCACCATCGACGAATACGGGGACACCAGCGGCACCAGCTTCGCCACGCCGATGACGGCCGGCGTGTTCAGCGGCGTCTTGCTGAAGGTCCGCGAAGCATGGGGTCATGCGGACGGCATCGTTGCATTCCAAGGCGATTTGGCGGGCCATCAAGACCGCGTCATGGCCATCGGCCCCATGGGGGCCATCCAAGCCGCCACCCTGGACAACGACGGCTTGCGCCACGTCATGAACATGACCGCCACGTACTACGCCACCGAGCAATGCAGTGGCGGCGTCCCGGTCGTCCCGGAACAGCCCTGGCTCAGCCAAGGCTGGGGCCACATCGGCCCGGAACTCATCGAAGCGGCTGCCCAGTGCATCATCCAGAACCCGCACTTGCACATGGCCGACCCCGAGTTCATGGAGAACCCCGGCGCGTGTGCCGACAAGCCCGATGAGGCCAAGCAATACATGGAGCAGGTCCACCGCGCCCGGCAGCAGGCCTGGTCGTTGCGAGGATAAGCCACTTCATCGCCAGGGGCTTGGCGCGCTCGTGCACGAGCCTGGCAAGCGCATCGGCGTCCTGGTCGCCGCGGGACTGTTCTTGGTCTACACCATCGCCTTCGGCTTCGTCGATGGCATCGCCCGCGAGGAGCTCAGCAGCGACGGCTTCGACCGCCACGATCCGTGGCACCCCGAGGACGCGGGCCTGGAGTGGGACCCGTTCCAACTGACACGCGAAGGCCTCACCGTGCGGGGCTGGTGGGTGCCCGCCCAGAACAGTTCGAGCCTCGTCATCCTCGTGCACGGCCACGCCGGCACCATGGGCGATGCCGGGGAGCGCTGGGCCCCGATGCTGCACGCCGCGGGCCACCACGTGCTGGCCTTCGACTTGCCCGGGCACGGCTCCAGCGACGGCACCGGCACCACGTTCGGGCCCCGCGAAGCGGATTTCGTGCGCGCCGTGGCGGGAGTGGCCAAGGGAGGCATCTTGCACCCGGACATCGAACACGTCGCCCTCATGGGGGGCTCCATGGGGGCCGTCGCCGCGCTGTTGGCCGCCGCCGAAGTGGATGGGGTCGTGGATGCCGTCGTCGCCGACTCGCCCTATCCCAGCTTCCGATGGCAAGCCCACCGGGACGGCGACGCGCAAGGCTACCCGCGCTACATCGTGGACGTGGTCATCGACCGCATGGACACCATCGCCGCGGCTCCGCCCAGCCAAGCCGACGCCGTGGCCGCCGCCGCCACGCTCCATGCCCGGGGGGTCCCGTTGATGCTGGCCCATTGCACTGACGACACCCGCATCGACTTCGCTGCCCACGCCGTCATGACCGACGCGGCGCCTTCCGCCGTGACCTGGACGGGCGCATGCCCCACGGGGTTGTCGCCGCACCAGCACGTCGATGGCTGGATGCACGCCGACTACAACGCCACGGTGTTGCGTCTCCTGGATGGCGCCACCGCCTAGCCCAAACCTATTTTGACGGGCCCTGGTGGGCCGCTTCGATGAGCGACGACCGCACCGCCGAAGAGCGCATGGCCGACGAGATGGCCGACGAGCTGTTGGCTGAGTTTGCCGACGAGTTCGAGGACGTCGACGAGGACGAGCCCGAGGCGGCTGCGGAGCCGGAAGAAGAGCTCAGCTTGGAAGAGAAGAAGCGCCGGAACGAGGCGCGCGCCGGCGACGTCATCACCCCGAGCCAGGAAGCCATCGAGGCCGCCAAGAAGGCCGTCGAGGAAGCCAAAGGCAAGGAGAAGAAGGCCGAGGAAGCGGTCGCCAAGTTGGAGGCCAAGTCGGAGACGGCCTACCAGCGCCACCCCATCGTCAGCGTGCTGGGTCACGTGGACCACGGCAAGACCAGCATCCTCGACCACATCCGTGGCTCCAAGGTGTTCGACCGCGAAGCCGGCGCCATCACCCAACACATCGGTGCTTCCGAAGTGCCGATGGAGACCATCTACGAACGCGCCGGGCCCTTGCTGGCGGGCAAGAAGTTCGGCGTGCCTGGCTTGCTGTGCATCGACACCCCCGGTCACCACGCGTTCAGCAGCCTGCGTGGCCGCGGCGGCCAACTGGCGGACATCGCCGTCTTGGTTGTCGACATCAACGAGGGATTCAAGCCCCAAACCATGGAGAGCTTGAACATCCTCAAGCGCGCCAAGACGCCGTTTGTGGTGGCGATGAACAAGATTGACCGCATCGAGGGCTGGAAGACCGGCCCCGATGTGCCCTTCATCCTCAACGTCAAGAAGCAGAGCGACGACGTCATCGCCCGCTTCGACGAGAAATTCTACACCGTCCTCGGAACCCTGTTCGAGCAGGGCATGCCGGCCGACCGCTACGACCGCGTCGAGGACTTCACCAAGCAAATCGCCATCGTGCCCACCTGCGCCACCACCGGCGAAGGCATCCCGGACCTGTTGGCAATGATTGTCGGCCTGGCCCAGAAGTTCCTGGAGCAACGCCTGGAGTCGGACTCCGACATGCCCGGCGAAGGCACCGTCCTGGAAGTCAAGGAAGACAAGGGTCTGGGGCAGACCCTGGACGTCGTCCTGTACGCCGGCAGCATCCGCAAGGACGACCGCATCGTGCTGGGCACCCAAGGCGAACCCATCGAGCGCAGCATCCGTGCATTGCTCAAGCCCTCCGCCAACGACGATATGCGCGATGCCCGCAAGGCGTTCGTGGACGCCGACGAGATCGTCGCCGCCGCCGGCATCAAGCTGGTCTGCACCGACGTCGACGACGTGGTCAGCGGCGCGCCGCTGCGCGTCATCCGCGAGGACAACGAGGAGGAAGCCTGGGAGGCGGTCGAGAAGGCCAGCCAGATCAACAT
Source organism: Thermoplasmatota archaeon (assembly GCA_041636435.1). Classification (GTDB taxonomy): domain Archaea; phylum Thermoplasmatota; class E2; order JACPAO01; family JAHFTW01; genus JBFGSX01. The sequence goes on along the minus strand of JBFKTF010000068.1, from coordinate 236 downwards.
CCCGCTCAAGGACCACGGCGTGTTCGTCAAGGCCGACACCATCGGTTCCTTGGAAGCCATGGCCGGCGAGTTGGGTGCCCTGGGCATCCCGATCCGCAACGCCGCCGTGGGCGACATCAGCAAGCGCGACGTGATGAGCGCCGCCGCCATGACCGATCCCCTCTACCGGGTGGTGCTTGGGTTCAATGTCAAGATGCTGCCCGGCGTCGAGTCGCAGGCGCACGAATCGGAGCTCC
>JBFKTF010000067.1:0-9865 GCA_041636435.1 Thermoplasmatota archaeon | reverse complement strand
TGGCCCAATGGGCTGCTAGCTTAGTCAGGTAGAGCATCGGACTCTTAATCCGACGGTCGCCGGTTCGAACCCGGTGCAGCCCGCCTACCGTTCTTCGGAACACACCAACTCCACCAGAGGGCACTTTGTTGGGCGTCGGCAGCGCTTTTGTTCTGCGGCGTTGAGGCCCCCTTGTGGGATTCGAGCGCCGTGAACTTGCCCTGGTCGGGACGGCGGCGGCGCTGGTGTTCTCCCGCGTCTTTGGCATCAGCGTGGTGTTGCCGGGTTTCGTGGGCCATGCCGAGGGCTTGGCGGGCGCCACGGATGTCTTGGTGGGCACAGCGTTTGGTGCCTATGGCCTGACGCTGGCGCTGATGCAACTGCCCATGGGGTGGTTGTCGGATCATTGGGGACGCAAGCCGGTGTTGATCGTGGGGTCCGTGTTGTTCGTGGCGGGCTCCGTGTGGGCCGCGTTGGCCGAGTCGGTGCCCAGTTTGCTCGCCGCGCGCTTGATGCAGGGCATGGGCGCGATTGGCAGTGCGGCCATGGCGATGGTGGGCGAATCGGTGCCCGCCCAGCGCCGCACGATGGCCATGGCCCTCGTGGGGATTCCCGCGGGCCTTGGCTTCTTCGTGGGCCTCATCGTGGCCGCGGCCCTGGAGCCCCTGGTTGGGGTGCCGACGTTGTTCCTGCTCTCCGCGGCGATTGCCGCGCTCTCCATGCTGCCCGTGCCCTTCCTGCGCACCGGCGTGTCCCATGCCGCGGCGGCGGTGGGCCACATCGGCGCGGCCGTGTGGACGCTGGCGGCGGCGGGCTTCGTGATGAACTACGGCCTGACGACGGTGCTGTACTACCTGAGCGCCTCCGACCGCGCCGGCACGGGCCTGCTGTGGCCCCTGGGCGTGGCGTTGTTGGTGATGGGCGCCACGAGCCGCCAAGTGGACAAGCGGGGCTGGACGTGGCAACCGGTCGCCGTGTTGCTCTTGCTGCTGGGCGCCTTTGGGTTGGCCGCCATCGCCACGGAGCCTTGGCAACTCTGGGTGGCGGGCTTCTTTGCCGCCCATGCGACCATGTCGGCGGTGCTTCCCAGCCAGGTGAGCCGCTTGGCGGGCCGCAGCGGCGGCCGAGGCCATGGCGTGCAGAACGTGATTGCGTACGGTGGCACGTTCTTGGCGGGCCCCGTCGCGGGCGTGTTTGCCGACGAAGCCGTTGTGGCCGGCGGCATCCTGTGCGCGTTGGCCGTGGTGGTCGCGTCGGTCGCCGGATACCGTTGGTGGCATTCCGTTGCGACTCATCCTGACCGCTCGGGAAGCGAAGCGGGATAAGCAACGAAGCGGCTCGTGTCCTGTGCACGGCCGCCAAGCCCTCGAGGTCCCCGCGTTCCAGCGACGCTTGGACCGCCAGGCGGATGCGACGCGCCACTTGCGCTTGCCCGTGTACGAGCGCGCCGGCCTGCCGGAGGCCCGCCACATCGTGGACGTGGGCTGTGGCAGCGGGGCCGTCACGGCGGATCTGGGCCAATGGGGCGCGGACGTGTTGGCCGTGGACGTGGACGCGGACATGACCCGGCGCACGGCGAGCCGGCACCGCGACGTGCTGCGCGCCGACGGACAGCGGCTGCCGTTGCCCGATGCCTGCATGGACGCGGCGGTCTGCAACCTGACGCTTTTGTGGGCGCGGGAGCCAAGGGCGCTGGTGGCGGAGATGGCCCGCGTGGTGCGCCCGGGAGGCGTCGTGGTGGCAAGCCTCGAGCCCGATTACGGGGCGAAGGTGCACTGGCCGGAGAATCCGCTGGTGGATGCGGTGTTCAATGGCCAAGGCGTGGCCAACCGCGGCGGCGACCCGCATGCGGGGCGCAAACTGCGGGACCACTTCGTGCGGGCTGGCCTGTTGGTGGACGTGGGCATCGGCAACGCCGACATTCCAAGCCCCGCGCAGGACCTGGAGAACTTCCGCCGCCACCGGGCGTACTATCGGCGCCTGCTGGGCGAGAACGGCTTTGCCAAGGCCGACATCGATGCCTGGGAAGCGGAGTATCTGGACGCCCTGGACGCGGGCATCGTCACGTGTTTCCTCCCGATGTTCCACGCCATTGGGCGCAAGCCAGACGGGGCGACGCGGCCCTGATTACCACAAGTCGGATTTGGCGACGACGCCGACCACTTGGCCTTCTTCGACGACGAGGACCATGGGGTTGTCGGCCAGCAATTCAATGAGCAGCCGGCGCCGCGTCGTGGGGGCGACGGTGGGGAAGCCGTCGCCCATGATGGCCTTGACCGGGCCGCGCTTGAGCGCCTCCAGGTCGTCGCCGCGTTCGATGAGGTCCAACAGGATGCGCTCCGAGATGCTGCCCACGGGGCGGCCGCGATCCAAGACCGGCATCTGTGAGTAGCCGCCCTCCTTCATGCGGACCAGGGCGTCGCCCACCCGGTCCGTGGGCCGGACCCAGGTGGTGTGGCTCTGCATGAGGTCCCGGGCACGGGGTTCCTCCTTGCGGGCGTGCTCTTCGATGGCCTCCAAGACCTTGCGGACGGCCTCGTAGCTTGGGTTGAGTTGGCCCCGCTCCAGTTTGGCCACGAAGGACTGGCTGGTGCCTGCATCCTTGGCCAATTGGGCTTGGCTGATGCCCAGCAGGCGCCGCTGTTGGCGCACGTTGCGGACGACCTCCTCCAGGGGGAGCACGAATCCGGCGACGCCCGTGGCATGTATATCCATGCCCATTTGCAGGACTGGAATATTCCATCGGGAATCATCGGGACAACGCTGTTCAAGGTGCAGCCGACGTCCATTGTCCTCGTGGAGCTCTGGTACGAGGCCCTCCCCACCCGCGCGGCAGCCGACGCCGACGAGCGGGAGAGCCACCTGGAGCGCCTCGTTCCCGTCGCGGAGGCCGGTGCGACGGGGTTCTTGGTGCCGGAGCTCAGCGACGCCCCCATCCCGGCCATGGACAACCTGGAATTCGCCGCCGCTTTGCACGAACGCACGGGACTTCCCGTCCGCATCGCCATCCTGACCGCCTCCCGCACCCATGAGGAATTGCAGGAACGCATCGCGGCCGCCACGGCCGCCGGCGTGTGCGGGTTCCTGATGGTGGGCAAGTCCAGCAGCGACGAACCGGCCCGAGGCCCCGACGTCATCGAGGCGCTGCACGCATGCGACGCCGAATGCGGCGTGGTGACCATCCCGCACCGCAACCGCAACGGCCGCGAATCGGCGCGCCTGCACGCCAAGCAATCCGCCGGGGCGCGCTTCGCCGTGACGCAGATCCTGTACGACACGGACGAGGCCCTGCGCACCGTGCACAACCTGCGCCAAAAAGGCGGCGAGCCGTTGCGCATCATGATTGGCATCGCACCAGCCCAGCGCCGCAGCGACGTGCGCCTGCTGCGGGCCCTGGGCGTCGTGGTGCCACCGGCGCTCGACGTGGCCAAACCTGGGCAAGCGGCGTTTGATCTGGCCATCGACACCGCCCGCACGCTGTTGGCGGACATCGACGGCCCGTCGGGCGTGTGCGTGAGCCACATCACGTACAGCAACATCGAGGCCGCCATCGACCTCTTGGCCACGGTCCGCGAAGCCTGTGCACCACTGGCCATCGCGTGAGGCATCCACCCCAACCTTCATCTTGGACCCCGACTCGGCGCAGAACAAGGCCATGCAGACAGCGAAGCGTGTGCAGGTGATTCGCCGCCTCTCGGTGGCTCTCGTCGTCATGACGTTCGCCCTCATGGTCCTTGGATCCTGGGTGAAGGCCACGGGCTCCGGCTTGAGCTGCCCGGACTGGCCGGCGTGCTACGGTCAATGGCTGCCCCCATTCCCGTCCGTGGAGAACGGCGGCACCTACAATGGCGAGCCCGTGCACTACACCCAAGCCCAGATTCTCTACGAGTGGGGCCACCGCGCGTTGGCCAGCCTTGTTGCTCCCGTGCTCATCGCCTTGGCCTGGTTCGCCATCCGAGGCAACTCCCTGACCCCCACCCTGCGTTTCCTCCCCACCTTCGCGGGCCTGACGCTGGTGGTACAGATTGGCATCGGCGGCGCCACGGTGCTGCAAGGCAACCCCGCCCCGACGACGACGCTGCACCTGGCCACGGCCACGTTCTTCTTCTTCCTGGCCACCTTGACGGCGGCCTTCGCCTACCTTCGGCCGGTGCCCCGTGGCGGCGTGTTGGTCATCAAGGAAGGCACCCCGAGCATCGCCTACCCGGGCGAATCCAGCCGCGCCACCGAGCCTGTCAAGGAATTGCCCTCGGAGCGCCCCACGAAGCAGATTGTCGCGGACTTCGTGACCATCAGCAAGCCCCGCATCATCCTGCTCTTGCTCATCGTGGCCTGGGCCGCCATGTTCGTGGCCGCCCGCGGCATGCCGCCTCTGGGAGTGTTCTTGGCCGTCACCGCAGCCGGTACGTTCAGCACCGCAGCCTCGGGCGCATTCAACAACGTCATCGAGAAGGAGCGCGACAGCCGCATGGGCCGCACCGCCAAGCGCCCCGTGGCCAGTGGCCGCATCAGTCCCGGCAGCGCCACCTTGTACGGCGCCGTCATGACGTTCCTGTCCATCGCCGCGCTGATTCTCGTCGAGGCTTGGCTAGCGGCCATCTTGACGGCTGGCGCCATTGCGTACTACGTCATCGTGTACACCATCTGGCTCAAGCCGACGACGCCCCAGAACATCGTCATCGGCGGCTTTGCTGGGTCCTTCCCGGCCCTCATTGGTTGGAGCGCCATGACCGGCGGCTTGGCTTGGCCGGCCTGGGTGCTGGCCGCCATCGTGTTCCTGTGGACGCCCGCCCACTTCTGGGCCTTGGCGCTGCTGTACAAGCACGACTACGCCGCCGCGGACTACCCCATGATGCCCAACGTCGTCGGGGAACAATCCACGCGCCGGCAAATCATCGTCTACTCGACGCTGACCGCCATGGCGAGCCTGGCGTTGTTCTATCCGTTTGGCGACGCCGGCATCATCTACTTGGTGGCCGCGTTGCTGCTGGGCCTGGTGTTGGTCATCCGCGCCGGCAAGCTGGAAGTCGCCCCGAGCCCGAAGGCCTACCGCGGCTTCTTCCTCTGGACCATCCAGTACCTGGGCTTCCTGCTGATTGCGCTCATCGTCGACCAGGTCGCCTTCTTCCCCGTGCTCTAAGGGTAGCCGGGAAGCGCGGCGCCTGGGGTGCCGGCGAGTTTCAGTTCGTAGCCCGTGGCGATGCTGGCGATCTCGCCAATGGTTTGGTAGACGTGCCGCGACACGTCGTCCAGGACCACTTCGTCATCGCCGGCGCCGTCGGATACCTGCGTGGTGAACGCCATCGGCTCGAACGTGGAGCCCGGGGCGTTGAGTGAGTCGGTGTCGGACTTGTCCTTGTGGAGGCGATTGAAGCCCCCCACGACGTTGCCGCACACCATGTACATCACGGGCTCCGCCACGGCTTCGCCGCTGCGCATCGTGCTGTGCACGCCTTCCTGGATGATGACGCTGGAGGTCTTGACGCCCTCCTTGCCCTTGGCCATCTTCTCGCGGCCCTTGCTGTTGATGCGCAGGAAGTCGTCGCCGTCCTTGGCGGTCATGACGCCCATGCCGTACGTGCCGGCGTCGGCCTTCACGAACACGTGGGGCTCCCGGTCGATGCCGTACTCGGCGTACTTGGCGCCGACCTTGCCCACGATGTCGTCGATGTGCTTGGCCACCAAGTCGAGGTTCTGGCGTCCCTTGAAGTCCACGTCGTCCACGCGGGCAAATTCGGCGGACATGAGCCACGGATCGAAGCCCACGTAGTCCCCGAGTTGCCGGGCCAATTCGCAGACGATGCGGAAGTGCTCGGACTTGCGGCGGCGGTGCCACCCCATGGCGGGCGGGGGCGTGATGGGTTGGCTCAGTCCATCGAGAATGCCCGGTGTGCCGCCGGACAGGTCATTGTTCAGGACGACCACGTCGTGGACGGTCCCGTCTGCGATGAGCGCATCGCCTTCGCGAATGACGCCATGCAGCTCGATCTCGTGGCCCAGCGCGGTTTCGACCGTGGCGTGGGGGAACAATTCCTGGGCCATCGTGCCCAAGGTGACATTGTACTCGGCGGCGGTGAACAAGTCCCGCAGGGTGCGGAGGTTCTGGAAGTACCACTTGTTGCGGGTGTGGTTTTCCCCAAGAATCAGGATGTCCTGGGCGTCGGGGTAGACCTTGTGCATGTAGCTGCGCACAGCCTGGGTGGCCTGCGCGTAGCTGCGGCCGGAGAGGTTGTTGAATCCGGCGGGGAAGGCGTTGGCGTCCACGACGGCGGCCTTGTGGCGATTGCGGCGGATGTCGACGCTGGTGTAGACGGGGCAGAGGACCTGGTTGCGGTGATACGCCAACAGATCCTCGATCTTGTCGGCTTTGTCGACCAGGACGCGGTCGAGTTCGTTGAGCATGCCGTTCACGCCAGGTCCTCCAAGGTCAGTTTCTGGGGGTCGTGGCGCTGGATGTGCACCGCGTCCCAGAGTCGGTAGAGGAGGTACTCGGCCGGCCTGGTGAAGGCCTTTGCCAAGGGGTCGGCCGACATGGACGACCCCACCAGGCGCGTGGCTTCCGCCTCGAAGCGCTCCATCACCTTGGGTCCGGTGGCGCGTCCCGCGGGCAGCTTGGGGCGCCAGTGCAGGTCGTCGGGCATGCCCAAGTCGGCCAGGGCCTTGCGCAGAATCCACTTCTCGACCATGGCGCCGTCGTCGGCGTGCATCTTCCAGCCCCATGGCACGGCACGGCTGGCCTGCTGCAATGGCCGGCTCAGGAATGGCACCCGCACCTCCAGGCTGGCGGCCATGCTGTTGCGGTCGACGAGGCGCAGTTGGAAGTTGCTGAGTTGGCCTTGCTGGTCCCATTCGGCCAGGCTTTGGCCGCTCATGTGGGTCATGGCGACTTGGGCTGCCAGTTCGTCTTCGTGGGCCGGGGCGGCGGCCCGAATGCGTTGCAATCGTTCGATGGCGAGGGCCTGTGGGTCCTTGTACCGGTCGTAACCCCCCCACAATTCGTCGCTGCCTTGGCCGCATAGCCCGACCTTGACGTCCTTGGCCATCATTTCGAAGAGGGGCATGAAGAAGAACTCGGTGTAGTTGATGTTCTCGTTGTGCCAGACGTATCGGGGCAGGTCCGTGAGGACCGTGTCCAGGTCGAAGAAGCCCTCGTGGTGGTCGGTACCCAAGTGCTGGGCCAAGGCGCGGGCGGCTTGGAAATCCGCGACGTCTTCGGACTCGGCGATGGTGAAGGTGTGGATGGGGGTGTCCGAGAGCAAGCGTTGGTGGGCCGTGGCGACGACGGCGGAGTCGAAGCCACCGCTGAGGATGACTCCGAGGGGCACGTCGGCCATCAGTTGTTCTTGCACCGATTGGACGAAGCGGTCCTTGATCGCGTGGGCGGCGTCTTCGACGGAGGAGAATCGCTCGACTGGGACGTGGTAGTAGGGTTGCCAGGCCACGCCGCGTTGGGCGCAGTCGCCGGGGCGCAACATGGCCCAGGTGCCAGGAGGCAATTGCCGGACGCCGGCAAACAGGGTGGCTTGGCCAGTGAGGAACTCCAGGGTGGCCCGTTCCTTGATGCGGTCCAGGTCGGCCACGGGTTGGATGTCGGGGTGCTCAAAGAGTGCCTTTTGCTCGGAAGCAAAGACAATCTCGGAGCCGGTGCAGGCGTAGAAGAACGGCTTGATGCCCCAGGGGTCGCGGGCGATGAACAAGGTGCGTTCTTGGGTGTCCCACAGCGCGAAGGCGAACATGCCCTCGAAGCGAGTCACCGCCTGGGGGCCCCAGGCCCGGTAGGCTTCCAGGATGGTCTCGGTGTCGGAGTGGTCGGTGGCGAAGGTGGCGCCGTCGGATTCCAACTTGGCGCGCAGCTCGGCGTGGTTGTACAGCTCGCCGTTGTAGACGATGCAGTAGCGCCCGTCGTGGCTCTCCATGGGTTGGGCGCCGCCTTCCAGGTCGACGATGCTCAGGCGGCGGTGGCCCAGGGTGACGTCGCCGTCAACCCAGATGCCTTCACCGTCGGGCCCTCGGTGGAGGATGCTGTCCGCCATCTTGGAGACGATGTCGGGGGCTTCGGTGCCCAAGATTCCGGCGATGCCGCACACGCGGTGGCGACCGGAGGGGGTGGTTTAAGCGACGACGTTCGGGCTACCAGGACGGCTTGGCCACGGTCACGCGGGGGCGGGGCTTGTCGCTCCAGTCCTCGATGATCCGGGTCTCGTCGCCATCCACGGCGAAGGTGTCGATGCCCACTTGCTGGCGAAGGACTTGGTGGAGGGGGTGCACACGCATCATGTCGACCGAGGTGCGTCGAGACCGTGCAGGATATGAGGGTTGCCTGAAACCAGTTCGGCAGACCGCGATATGTTCACCCTCCGGCATCGGCGCACGTGGACAATTCACCATCGCATCGAACATGTTCATGCCATCGAATCCAAGCATCGTCCGCCAAGGCTCAAATGGGCTCCGCGGCGATGGGACGGCATGCGTGTTCTGCTGGTTGGCCTCCTCGTGTCCATGTCCGTCGCGTTGTCTGGGTGTGCCGTGCAATTCGATGTGGGCGATGAGAACGTGCAGCACCACACCAGCAGCTGCACCGTCACCACCAACGGCGTCACGCGCGAATGCGGAGAGCAGTCCAACATGACCTTTGATCCCGTCCACGTGGACGACACGCTCTCGCAAGACCCCAGCCAACCCACGGCGGCGCGCTACAGCTTCGGCGTCGGAACCAACGCCTCGTCCAGTGTGCGCGTGACTTGGTCTGGCGCCGACGGCACCCCGGCCAAGGCCGGAGAACCGTGCGTTCGCCTGGATGGACCCACCAAGTTGACCCGAGGCGCTTGCGGAGGAAACAACGTCAACATCGTCATTGGAGCCAACGCGCTGTTGCAGGACCAACTCTTCCTTGACGCCTCCAACTTGCGGCCGGGCCAATACAGCCTGTCCATCGAGGCCCCGCGGGGCATCGGCGACGTCCACGTGCTCGTCCACGTGGACTACTGAAGCGAGCCGGGCCAGATGACCCGATCCACGGGCCGGTCGTGCGCCTCCGTGGGCACCGCATCCAGGAGCTGCTCGTCGTAGCACACGCCCCAACTGATGCCCCCCAACGTGGGCAACAGCCGGTCATAGAAGCCGCCGCCTTGCCCCAGGCGCGCGCCCGCGGAGGTGAAAGCGACGCCCGGCACGACGGCAATGTCCACATCCATGGGCGTGACGACGGGGCACGCATCCATTGGTTCCGGAATCCCGTAGGCGCCTGGCTCGAGTTGCGCCCAGTCGGTGACGTGGTGGAGGCTCAGGGTGTGGCCGGGCCGGACCTTGGGGAAGCAGACGCGCTTGCCAGCCCGCAGGGCATCGTTGGCCGCCGACACGACGGAGAGTTCGTCGCCAATGGAACGGTAGACCAGGACCGTACCTGCGTGGCGCCAGTCCTCGTCGCTGACGATGGCGGCGTTGACCAAGTCTTCCTGTTGGGCCCGCAGCGGCTTGCGGATGCCGGCGACGCGGCCCTTGATCTGGCGACGCAAGTCGGCCTTGTCCACACCGAGGCCAGCGCGCGGGGCATCAAAAGGGAAGAGGGGGAAGAGACCGAGTCGTTCAGCAGTGGCGCGGCACGATGCCGGCGCTGCTGGCGTCGTTGCGGGCTTCGTCGTCTCCGAGGGCCTCGATTTGCGACGTCATCACCACACCGTCACCACAGGGCATCTGGTCCAGGTGCGCCACGAGGACCACGTCGCGGGACGCGCCGGGCGCCAGGTCGCCAAACCAGCAGTCCAGGACGTCGCCCAAGACGCAGTCGGCGGCGTCGGCGCCGGTGAGGCTCCAGGCGCGGCCGACATCGGGCAAGTCCGTGCGCAGCGTGACGTCTTGCACGTCGCCGTCGCCCAGGCTCAGGACG
>JBFKTF010000066.1:0-9997 GCA_041636435.1 Thermoplasmatota archaeon | reverse complement strand
GGGCGCCGAGCCACGTGAAGGCGGCCATGACCAGGAAGGCGCCCGCCACGGACACCACGGCTTCCGCCGCATCGCCCAGCCGCGCCACGACGCCCAATGGAATGGTCGCCACCACGAGACCGCCCGCGAGCCAGAACCCGACGCGGCGGGATTGCACGGGGTGGTTCCAACGCGTCGTCCCAAACCATGCCGCCCACGCAGCGACCGCCAACACACCACCCAGACCACCTCGCAACGAGAAGCTGGGGGACCCCCCCGAGACAGCATACACCAATTCGTTGGTGAGCAACAACAGGAACCCGAGCAGCCACATCAAGACATAGCCCGCCAATGCGGCGCCGAACGCAGCCAAGGCCAGCCGAATCCCTGGGCGCCCCTCCGGCAGGAACGCTTGCGCGCTCCAAATGCGCGTCGTGACAAATGCCGCCAACGCCACGGGCACCACCATGGCGAGGGCGAACCACACCATCTGCGTCTCGAAGCCGTACACGGTGTCGCCGGACTGGATGGTCCACACGGGCAACAAGTGGGCCGTCGCCAACAACCCCACGGCGAAGGCGAATCCCCACACCATCCACGTCAAGCCCACCACGCGGGCACTCGGCGTGCGGGTCGGATCGGGGATGTCGGCCAGCGTCGCGGCGGCCTGGGCGGGCGTCGGTTGCTCCATGATGCCAGCAGCTCCGAGTCCAGCATGTCATTTGGCCGTCACTGCGCGGCAGAGCCGCTAGCCCCGCGAACGCTTTTGATGCGGCCCCTGGTGGGCCGGTCCCAATGACAACCATCGCGGTCCTCGTGAAGATGGCTCCCGACGTGAGCCAGCTCAAGATCGACCCGGCGACCCAGGAGCCCAAGCTCGCGGGTTTGCCGTGGAAGGTGAGCGACTTTGACAAGCACGCCGTCGAAGCCGCAGTGAAGCTCAAGGAAGCCGGGCAGGCCACGAAGGTCGTCGTCTACTCCTACAATCCCGGCCCCAACGGCGCGAACCTCATCAAGGAGCCCCTCGCCATGGGCTGCGATGAGGCCGTCATCGTGACCGGCCCCGAGACCGATGGTGCCGGCACCGCCAAGGCGCTGGCTGCGGCCGTGAAGGCCGACGGCGCGGACGCGATCTTTGCCGCCACGGAGTCCTTGGACCGCGTGGCCGGTGAGGTCGGCAACCGCGTGGCCGCTCTGTGCGACATGCCCTGCCTGTACAACGTCGTCAAGATCGAGAGCATCGCCGACGGCGTCCTGAAGTGCAGCCGCGACGGCGCTCCCCAGAAGGAAAAGATCGAGGTGGAACTCCCCGTGGCCATCACCGTCAACGACGAAATCAACCACCCCCGCCTCCCCGCACTCATGCAAATCCTGCAAGCCGGCAAGAAGCCAATCCACAACAAGACCACGGCCGACCTGGGCCTGTCCGACGACGACTTGGCCCGCCAAATGGTGCAAATCAGCAACAAGGCCCCGAAGCAGGACCGCAAGAACGTCATCGTCGAGAGCGTCGAGGATCTTGTCTCCGCCCTGAAGAAGGAGGGTGCCCTGTGAAGGTCATCTGCGGCTCCTACGACCCCGTCCTCCACCAAGAAGCCATCAACCAGGCCAGCCAATTCGGCGAGGCCATCACGCTGGACTTCTCCAAGCTCCCTGACGACGACTCCGCCACCATCGCGGCCGCCGTCATCCAGGCCGCTGAGGCCGAGGGCGCGGACCTGATTCTGCTCGGCGCCAGCAAGCGCGGCAAGGACGTCGCGCCCCGCGTCGGTGCCCTGCTGGACATTCCGTTCGCCGGCGAAGTACAGAGCCTGGAGCACCAAGACGGCAAGTGGATTGCCAGCCGCATGGTGCTGTCCGGCAACAGCCTCGCCACCTACGACCTCGGCGCCCGCGCCGTCGTCAGCTTCACCCAGGGCACCTTCGACGCGCCCCAGGGCGAGGCCCGCATCGCGGACGTCGACGTGCCGGCCAGCAAGGTCAAGGTCGTCGGCCACGAAGGCGCCGCCGAATCCGACTTCGACCTCAGCGCCGCCGACTACGTCGTGGGTGTTGGTCGCGGCTTCAAGGCCGAGGGCGACATCCAACTCGCCGAGGACCTGGCCAAGGCCCTGCCAGGCGGCGCCGTCGGTTGCAGCCGCCCCGTGGCCGCCGACCTGAAGTGGCTCGGTGAAGAGCACTGGATCGGCCTGTCCGGTCACGAAATCAAGCCCAAGGTGTACTTCGCCGCCGGCGTCTCGGGACAGATCCAGCACGTCGCCGGCATCCGGGGCAGCAAGCTCATCGTCGCCATCAACACCAACAAGGACGCCCCCATCTTCCAGGTGGCCGACTACGGAATCGTTGGCGACCTGTACCAGGTGCTTCCGGCGCTCAAGGAAGCCCTCAGCTGAGCCTGCTCCCTCCCCTTCTCCCTTCCCCCACCTTGCCAAAACCATGATGAGCAGGAAGCCATGCTAGGCCACGTGCGCCTGCTCAGTGCCCTGCTCGTTTTGGTCATCGTCGCCTCCGGCTGCTTGAGCGACATCCGCGATGTCGTGGACCCGGTGGAGCCTGCAGACTACATCCTCAAGGACGACTACTCCAAGTGGGTCATCGAGGTGGACTACGTGTCCGGCATGAAGCCCAGCCAGTCCTGGCTGGACGAGTTGGACCGCAAGATGACGGAACTGGTGCGCAAGGACGCCGTGACGGTCAAGGTGGGCAACACCATCCCCGGCAAGGACGTCTGGCGCGACAGCGACATCCTGGGACTGGCCGACAGCCACCAGAACGAACAAACCGGCGGCGACACCGTCGTGACGTACGTGACGTACGTGGATGGCCGTTACACGGACGACAAGGTCCTGGGCATCGCGTACGGCTACGACCAAGTCGTGATTTTCAAGGAACGCATCGACGACGGTTGCTCGGCCAACCCCTTGTGCATCGGCAACGCCAACACCATCCAGCGGGCCGTGCTCATCCACGAGTTTGGCCACGTCATCGGCCTCGTGGACCGCGGCGTGCCGATGGTCAACCCCCACAGCGACGGCGGCGCCCACAGCAACAACCGCAACAGCGTCATGTCGGCCAGTGTGGAATCCACCGGCATCTTTGGCTTGAGTAGCATCCCGACCACGTTCGACTCCAACGACAAGTTGGACATCTGCGCCTTCGGCGGCAAGGGAAGCTGCTAGGGGGATGTCGCCGCAGCCGCGGCGAGATCGCCCCGATGGATCGACCGGATCGCTCCGGTCGGGTGGCAAGGGAAGCTGCTGAACCTCGGTCGTTCCCCTTAAAGTCGCCACCGGACGTGGCGTGTCCTGATGGCCGAAGGCCAATGCACCAACTACCCGGAGATTCCGTGCCGTGTCAGCCTCGAGCTGATGCCCGAGCCCACCGCTGCGTGGATGTACGGGTTGACGTTCCTCGCGATGCTGGTCTTTGGCTACGGTGTGTGGCAGATGGTCAGCGTCTGGCGCCAAGGCAAGTCCTGGAAGCCGGGCAACTGGAAGGTCGGCCTGAAGCGCTTCGTGTCCGCCTTGGGCACGCACCGCAAGTTCAAGCAGGAGCCCAAGCCGGGCACCAACCACTCGTGGGTGTTCTACGGCTTCTTCGTGCTGTTCATCGGCACCACGTTGGCGGCCATTGACATCGACTTCTTTGAGCTGATTCTGAAGGAGAAACTCCTGGAGGGGACGGGCTACCTCATCTACGAATTGGTGCTGGATTTCTTCGCCATCCTGTTCATCATGGGCATCGTGTTCATGATGCTCCGACGGTACCGTGAGAAGCCCAAGCACTTGCACAAGACCAGCCGCCCCGAAGCCCCGTGGCTGCGCATCGGTGGCGACGCCTACGCGCTTTGGTTCCTTCTCCTCATCGGCGTCACGGGCCTCCTGATGGAAGGCCTGCGCTTGCACTACCAGAAGACCGTGGACGGCATCGACTACGCGCGCTGGAGCTTTGCGGGCAACGCGTTTGCCAACTGGGCCTTCGCCTCCATGAGCCCCGCCACGGTGCAGAGCGTCTACCCGGTGCTGTGGTGGGTGCACTTTGCTCTGTGGACCAGCGTCCTGGCCATCCTGCCCTGGACGAAGATGAAGCACATCCTCACCAGCAGCCTCAACGTGTTCTTCCACGACGAGGAGCGCCAAGCCAAGGCGAGCCTCCCGACCCCCTTCAACCTGCAGGAAATGATGGAGTCCGGGTCCATGGACCTGCCCGACGTGGGCGTCGCCACGGTCCGCGACTTCACGTGGAAGGACCGCCTCGCCTTCGATGCCTGCACCAACTGCGGTCGTTGCGAGGCCCAGTGCCCCGCCGACGCCGCCGGGCGCCCCTTGTCGCCCCGCAAGCTCATCCAGGACCTCAAGGCGCACATGTGGGAGGACCACTTCGCCGAGAAGAAGCACATCAAGAGCGGTGGCAAACCGTTTGGTGCCGTGGACGACGCCGGCAACCCCGACCCCGAGGCCTACCAACCGCAGCGCTTGACGCAGGTCAACGACGGCGAGGTCGCCACGCAGATCGACGAGGCCGTGCTGTGGAGCTGCACGACGTGCCGCGCCTGCATGACCGAATGCCCCGTGGACATCGAGCACGTGGACATCATCGCCGAGATGCGCCGCGCCCAAGTCATGGAGTCCAAGATCGATGAGCACCAGCAGAAGCTGCTGATCAACATCACCAACACGGGCAACCCGTACGGCTTCCCCATGACGGACCGCGCCGACTGGACCAATGGTCTGGAAGACGGCGTGGACGTGCCCATCGCCTCCGAGCTGGCGGCGCGCGGCGAGTCCTTCGATTACCTGTGGTGGGTCGGTTGTTCTGGTAGCTTCGATCCCCGCAACCAAGAAGTCACCAAGGCCGTCGCCAAGATCCTCAACGCCGCCGGCGTCAAGTTCGCCATCCTTGGCATGGAGGAGAAGTGCAACGCCGAGACCGCCCGCCGCCTGGGCGAAGAAGGCCGCTTCCAGCAATCGGTGATGGAGAACCTGATGGTGATGCAGCAATACGGCGTCAAGAAGGTCATCACCCAATGCCCGCACTGCTTCAACACCCTCAGCAACGAGTACCCCGAATTCGGTGCCGAGTTCGAGGAAGTGATCCACCACACGCAACTCATTGAGCGCCTCATCGACGAGAACAAGGTGCCCCTGAAGGAAGGCGCCGAGATGTCGGTGACCTACCACGACAGTTGCTACTTGGGCCGCCACAACGACATCTTCGACGCCCCCCGCCGCGTCCTGCAACGCGCCAACAACGGCCTGCCCGTGTTGGAGATGGCCCAATCCGGCGAACGCGGCCTGTGCTGTGGTGCCGGCGGCGCCAACATGTGGTACGAAATCAAGGAAGAAGCCCAGCGCATCAACGTCATCCGCGCCAAGCAGGCCGCCGAGACCGGCGCCGACACCGTCGCCACGGCGTGTCCGTTCTGCTTGACCATGATGAACGACGGCGTCTCCCTGACGGGCAACGACGACAAGATGGTCGTGCAAGACCTGGCGGAGATTGTCGTCAAGCACCTGGACTGGGGCGCACCGGCGTCGACCGAAGAAGAATAATTTCTCCATCCCCCACCAAGCGACGCCAAGAGCTATCACGGACGTGGTCGCTCGTCCAGGGTGGTCACCGAGATCGCGGTGCATGTCGTCTCCACGGGCATCCAGTTCGTGCTGGGGCTCATGTTGCTGCGACGACCACGTGAACCCGTGGTCGCCGTCTTGGCCCACTTGTTCCTGATCAACGGCGTCATCACGCTGCTCTACGCCGTCCGGGCCGCGGGCCTCGACGTGCCCGGCATCAGTGGCCGCACGCACCACCAAGCCGCCATTTTGGAAGCGGCAACAAACATCCTGATTCTATGGCTGGCACTGTGCTACCCCCGTCCGGTGCGCTGGCTACCCAAATGGCCGGCCATCACAGCACCCCTCGTGGCCTTCGGCGTGGCGGTGCTGGCCGACGTGGCGACCCAGGGCGGCTTGCGTCGCCTGCGCGGCCCCATGCCATTGGACCTGTGGGATGCGTTCTGGGTCTACGGGCTCTTTGACCTCGTCTTCGCCGTGCTGCTGCTGCGTTGGACCCATGAGTGGCTGCAACCAATGCAACGCGCCAAGCGGGAACAGTTCATGCTGCTGTTCGCCGTGTTCGGGATGCGAGCCACGCACCTCTCGTCGTTGGTGCCCGCCGTGGAGCTGGGCCGGATGGCCGACCGGCAACTGACGCTACCAGCCTTGGTCTTCGTCTCGGCCTTGGGCGTCGTGGTCCTGGGCACCGCCCTTGTCTGCTTGGCCAGGATCCTCATGGCCAGCAACCGCTTGTCGCCCAAGGAGGACCACCCGCACCTTGTGCTCACGGTCTTCCTGTTCATCGGCGTCGCTGAAGGCATGCTGAACGCCACCATCGCAGCCTGGGGTGAGATGCACTGGTGGCGCGCCATCACGATGCGCTACGACGTCATGATCGCGCGCCCCGGCATGGTGTGGCTGGCATTCACCCAACTGCACGGCGGAGGCCTCGCGGCCGTGCGACGAAACCAATTCGCCATCGGGTCGCTCGGTGGCCTCGGGGTGGCCACGATTCTGTGGATCTCGTTCCCCGGGACGGTGGTCGGCGGCCTCCTGGGCGGCATGGCGGCCGGCATCCTCTTGGCGGCCATGACCCCCCGCTGGCTCACCACCCTCAGCATTTGGCGCCCTCCAGCGGAGGCCGCGTCGCCTGCACCCCCGCCCCGCGTCGCGCCCGATGCGTGACGGCGCCGTGACCGACCGCGTCCCCAACGCTCTTATCTGCCACCCAAGTCGGCCGATTCAAGCGGGGCCTCGGCCCCGGCCGCATCTGGACCTCGGTCCGACCTTTCTGGGAAGATAGCAAAGCGGCTATGCGCGGGCCTGCAGAGCCTGATACGGGGGTTCAAATCCCTCTCTTCCCTCTCATGCTCGCCCAATGCCGGCAACATGGCTACTTCCGCGGGGATTGTTGCCCGCTCTGTGATGACAAGGGTCGCTTCTTGATGAAGGACCACGAGATTGACCGTGTCGGCCGCATGATGGCCGGCATCCTGCGCCACTTCCCCGAGCGCTTCGATCTGACCATGGACGGCCGCGGTTGGGTCGACTTGGAAGAGTTCGTCAACAACGTCAAGTCGCAGCGCCGCGACTTTGGCCGCTGGCTGCGCAAGGAACACATCGTTGCCCTCGTCGACACCGACGAGAAGGGACGCTACCAGATTGACGGCGGCATGATTCGTGCCACGTACGCCCACAGCGTCGACGTCAACTTGGACGACTTGCCCGAAGCCGAGACCGACCACCTGTACTTCCCCGTCAGCGAGGAAGAACTGGACCTGGTCCTGGAATCCGGCCTGCGCCCCAGCGACCGCAACATGATCCACCTCAGCGCCTCCCCCGAGAAGGCGTACAGCGCGGGCCGTGTCCACAACCACGACCCCATCGTCTTGGAAGTCGACGTCGCCCAGGCCAGCCACGCGGGCAACTTCATTTTCCGCGCCGGCAAGACCGTCTACGTGACGGACGCCGTCGAGCCGGAGCATCTGAAGGTCTTCGACGACGAGGACCGCATGGCGGACATCCGGGCCGAGATGGGCCCCAAGGACGAAGAAGAGTAGGTCGCCGGGCGGCCTCACACCATCGCGCCCAGCGCGCGCTAGGTCAGGATTTCGACGTCCGCTTTGGGTGCTCGGTTGAGGAGGCTCTCCAAGCTGTGGCGAGCGGAGCTCTTGGCACGGTAGCCCTCGGATGTGGCCACAATCTCGTTGTTGTGCACCAACCGCCAGCGGTGTTGGCCTTCCTGGTCCTTGAAGAACTCCACGTCCGCCCGTCCCTGTTGGATGTTCACGATGTCGTTCTTGGTCTTGCCCCGGGCGCGGTTGCCGTGCGCGCTGGCGGCAATGATTTGGCCATTGTTTGCGCGGAAGCGGAAGCGGTACTGGCCAGCCTTGTCTTGGTAGAGCTCAAAGTGATGGTCCATCGCACCCCAATGTACGGATTCCGCCTCTAATCGGCTCGCCAAGGTACCCGCCGGACGTGTGGACCAGCGGCCCTCGCAGAAGCCATCAACAACCCTTCGTTGGCCTGGGCATGCCCCAAGTCCACATCCGCCTCATCGAAGGCGTCAGCGCCGAGAAGAAGGCGGAACTCATCGACAAGACCACGCAACTCTTGGTGGACGTGCTGGACAAGGACCCCACGCACCTCATCGTGACGATTGAGGAGGTCAGCCCCGACAACTACGGCATCGGTGGCAAGACCATCCGACAACTGCGTGGCTAGTGGCGCCACGTCTTGGGGTTCAACACCAACAACGCGGTGAAGATCTCCAGACGACCAAACCACATCTCGAAGCTCAACAGAATCTTGCTGGCGTCCGTCAAGCCACCATAATTCTTGGTGGGCCCCACGACGCCCAGGGCGGGACCCATGTTGCTGATGGCGCTCAGACTGGCGCTGCTGGCGTCCACGATGTCATCGAAGGCCGGATCGATGGCGACCAGAATCAAGGCACAGATGGCCCAGATGGCAACGAAGGCGAAGAAGAAGCCCACCGTGGCCATGAGCGTGGTGGGTTGCAGAATCTGGCCGTTGAGGCGCACGGGAATGACGGCGTGCGGGTGGCGGACGCGTTGCAGTTCCCGGCGCACGAGCTTCATCAACACCAGCACGCGCACCAGCTTGAGGCCGCCACTGGTGCTGCCCGCGGTGCCTCCGGCGACCATGACGAAGAGAATCATCAGCTTCGCCAGGGGCGGCCACGCATCGTAGTCTGCCGTGGCAAAGCCCGTGCTGGTCATCAGGCTGGCCACCGTGAATCCGGCGCCTCGGATGGATTCCAACAGCCCTTCGCCGGCGCGCCAAACGACGCCCGTGACGACGAGGAACACGAGCACGAAGTTGGCCATGTAGAAGCGCCATTCCTCGTCGCGGAAGTACGCCTTCCAGTCGCCTCGGAAGAACAGGTAGTGGAGCGTGTAGTTGGTGCCCGAAGCCAGGATGAAGAACACGATGACGAACTCAATCCAGGGGTCGTTGAAGTGGGCAATGCTGCTGCTGTGGTTGCTGAAACCACCGGTGGCGATGGTGGTGAAGGTGTGCAGCAGCGACTCGTAGAACACCGCCTTGGCGCCGATGCCGTGGCGGCTCAGCAAGCCCACCATGATGAGGAAGAACACGCCCGCCATGCCAAGGTACACCGTCCACAAGATGCGGGCGGTCTGTTCGAGCCGCGGCGCCACGCGCGTCACCGTGGGTCCGGGGGCTTCCGCTTGCAGAATCTGCATGCCGCCATGGGTCAGGCGCGCCAGCAACGCCACGGACAGGACGACGATGCCCATGCCGCCGATGAATTGCAGCAGGCCACGGAACATCATGAGCGCCGGGCTGACATCGTCGAGGTGGCCGGTCATGACGGTGGCGCCGGTCGTGGTCAAACCGCTCATGGCCTCGAAGAAGGCGTCGACGGGGCTGCTCAGGACGCCGCTAAGCCAGAATGGAATCATGGACAACGCCACGAGCAACAGCCACCCCACGCCGACGGTCAGGTACGCTTCCCGTTCGGCCATGTCCTCGTCGGCGGCGCTACGGGCAATGAAGCGCAGCACCGTGCCGACGACGTAGGTCACGCCGAACCCGACGGCGAACACCAGCACCATGCGGGGGATCGCGTAGCCGAACACGCGCATGTCGTACGGCTCGTAGACCAGTGCGATGAGCACGGGCAAAAGGAACGCCAGGCTGTAGAGACGCGTGATCGCGCCCAATGCCCCGACGATGCGCAGCGGGTGCAGCACCAAGGCAGCCAGTCCGGTCGTAGGCTATGAGGGATGCCGGTCCAAGCGCGCCCCCGGTGGCCTCATATAGGGGACCTGTGTCGGCCGCGATTGCCCCTGGTGGCCCAATGGGCTGCTAGCTTAGTCAGGTAGAGCATCGGACTCTTAATCCGACGGTCGCCGGTTCGAACCCGGTGCAGCCCGCCTACCGTTCTTCGGAACACACCAACTCCACCAGAGGGCACT
>JBFKTF010000065.1:0-10013 GCA_041636435.1 Thermoplasmatota archaeon | reverse complement strand
CGACCGCGGGATTAGTCGCGGCGGCGAGCCAGCAGGATGGCGGCCAGCAGGAGCATGAGGCTCGGGCCGGGGCTTTCCTTGTCGGTGCTGAGTTGCGCGTCCAGGTCTTCGGCGCGGTGCGCTTCGTCGGGGATTTCTTCGTCCGTGGCGACGACGCTCCGGGTGTTGATGCCGGCTTGCACGGCGGCATTGTCCTTGTCCATCAGGGTCAGGGTGACGTCGGCGCGTTCGCCGGCGCGGGCATCCTTGGGGGCGGCGACGGCGAAGCCGATGGTGCGCGTGCTTCCTGGTTGGACTTCGAATTCTTGGTCGCCGACCATGGTGGCCCATTCGCTGTTGGGTCCGGTGAGGCTGGCCGTCAGGGTGGCGGCCTCGCTGCCCAGGTAGGTGACGTCGAAGGTGTAGACCGTGGTCTTGCCGGGGTTGACGTAGCGTTGGACGCCTTCGTTGCCGGGCACGAGCTCGATGGTGCCGTCGGTCTGGAAGCTGATGTCCAGGGGCGTCTCGTATTCGTTGAGGGGCAGTTGCATCCAGGTGGCGCCGGGCATCAGCTTGGGGGCGATGCCGGCGGGGTCGCTGTTGCCGAAGCCGGCGATGAACGTCGCTTCGACGATGACGTCGAGGACGAGGTTGACGTCGCGGTCGTACGGGATGTCGTCGGCGTCGTCGGTGATGGTCAGCTCCACGGGGAACACTTGGCGGCCACTGACGGGTCCGGGTGCGGACGCGCTGGCGCTGGCCAGTTCGGTTTCGGTGCGTTGGCCGCCGCCGTTGTTGCCAAAGCGTCCGCCGTGGCTGGGGATTTCCTTGACGTGGCTCAACTCGATGTGGACGACGGGGTCCACGACGGTGGCCGGGAAGTCGATGGCGATTTCGGCGCTGCCCAGCTCTTCGGGGCGGAAGTCGAGGCCCATGCGCAGTTCGGGCTCCAGTTCGATGCGCCAGAAACTGATGGCGGAGCCGCCGGTGAAGGGGTTGGGGGGAACGGTGAACATGCTGGGAATGGGCACGCTCTCGTCGGCCTCTTCCTCTTCGATGGCGCTCATCCAGCCGTGCACGCCGCTGTTGAACGCACCAAACAGGGGGTTGTCCGTGGGCGTGGCCATGCTGTGCACCCAGAGCTTGTCGTGGTGGCCAGCTGGTTGCGGCACGGCGGGCCAGTAGACGCCGAGTTCCGTGGCGGCGAAGGCGTCGCCGTTGGGCTCCGTGAAGGTGGCTTCGAACATGTGCAGCGCACCGTGGTTGTGGCTGAACGGGATGGTGACCAGGAAGGTGACGTTGACACTGTCCTGCTTGGGCACGGTGACGGCATCCGAGTAGGCCAGGGTCCACTTGGAATCGGCGCGGGCGACGTCGACGCTGACGGGAATGTCGCGCTCGGCGGTGTTGGTGATCTGCACGTCGAAGACGAGGGTGCTGGCTTCGCCGTTGGTCCAGCGGACGGGGTCGGCGCTGGCCGCCACGAGGCCGCCACGGGCCTTGATGGGCCCCGTCGTCATGGTGTATGTGGGGAGGGTGCCGGTCAGTTCGTCGGGGGCTTGGTCTCGGGCGTAGGGGAGACCGAAGTACGCCGTCGGTTCGCCGCCTTGTTGCAGCGTGATGGGGAACTGGAACCAGCCTCCGGATTGCGCCGTGGCCCAGATGTGGCTCAGCGTGGCGCCGATGCCCAGGCCGGCTTGGTTCTCGTCCACGATGCCGTCGCGGGGCACGCTGACCAGCACGCGGTCGTCGCCGTGGTCCACTTCGATGGTCGCTTCCGCGATGCTGCGGAAGTTGGTTTCCGTGGCTTGGATTTGCAGTTGGCCAAAGTGTTGGCCACTGCGGGCGAAGGCGTCGTTGACGGGGTTTTGCAACGCCGTGGCCACCATGACGCGGTAGCCCTGGTCGCCGTAGCGGAAGTAGATGTGGTAGTCTGGGTCGTGGAACGGCGCCGGGTGTTGGCTCTGGGAATCGATGTTCTTGACGTCGATGTAGAACGTGATTTGGTCGTCGTCCTCGGAGAAGACCCCGACGCCGACGATGTCCACATTGGCCAAGGTGCCGCCATCGGGTTGGGTGACGGTCCCGTCCGGGTTCTGGATGACGACGTCGTTGCTGTCGTCGTCCATGATCTGGGTGTTGACCTCTTCGGCTTGCACGGGCAGACTTGCTGCCAACAGGAGGGTCAGGACCAGGAGGGCACGGCCACGCATTGCGCTCCACGCCGCCCCCTTCGCCTTAACCGTTGTGCCGGCCCCCTTGAGCATGGGCAGGCGACGGCCTCTTGTGGGGGGCTCGTGTGGACCGCGTCGTGAAGATCGGTTTGGTGGGCAAACCCAACGTGGGCAAATCGACGTTCTTTGCCGCCGCAACGCTGGCGGATGCGGAGATTGGCAACTACCCATTCACCACCATCGACGCCAACCACGGCGTCGGCTTCGTCCGCGTGGCGGACCCTGGACCCGACTTCGACGTCGCCGCGACGCCGCGCACGGGCAAGGTGGTGGGCGCCACGCGCTACGTCCCCGTCGAATTGGTGGACGTGGCCGGTCTCGTCCCGGGCGCCCATGAGGGGCGCGGCCTGGGCAACCAGTTCCTGACCGAGTTGAGCCGCGCGGACGTGCTGGTGCACGTGGTGGACGCCAGTGGCGCCACCGATGCCGAAGGCAATCCTGTCGACGCCGGCAGCCACGACCCATTGGAGGACGTGGCGTTTCTGGAAGCGGAAATCGACCACTGGATTGCGGGGCTCCTGAGCGATGGCTGGGAGCGCCTGGCTCGGCGCGTGCAGCAAGAGAACCGCAAGCTCGAGGACGCCCTCGCCGAGCGCCTCAGCGGCATCGGCGTCGGGCCCAACCAGGCCAAGGCCGCGCTGCGGGCCATCGGTCGCGCGGGCGCCGCCGCCACGGACATTCGACCCGACGAGGTCTTCGCCTTGGCCCAAGCGGTCCGCCGCGCCAGCAAACCCATCGTCGTGGCCCTCAACAAGGCCGACTTGGTCACGCCCGAACGCATCGCCGCATTGCAAGACGCCATCGACGGACCCAGCCACGTCATGAGCGCCCAATCCGAACTGGCCCTCGCCAAGGGCGGCCAAGCCGGCGTCCTGGACTACGCACCAGGCGCCTCCACGTTCACCGTCCAAGCCGACCTCAATGCAGCCCAGCAGAAAGGCATGGAGTACATCCAGAGCCACGTCCTCGATCGCTTCGGCTCCACCGGCCTGCATGGCGTCCTCGAAGCGGCCGTGTTCGAGACCCTGGGCCTCCTGCCGGTGTTCCCCGTCGAGGACGAAGGCAAGCTCACCGACAAGGAAGGCCGCGTGTTGCCCGACTGCCACCTCGTGCCTGCGGGCACGACGGCCAAGCAACTGGCCTACCGAGTCCACACGGACCTGGGCGACAAGTTCGTGCGCGGCATCGATTGCCGCAGCAAGCGCACCATCGGCGCGGAGCACGAGCTGAAGGCCGGCGACGTGGTGAAGATCGCCGCCAACGCCTAGGCGGCCTTGGCGTAGAGCCGGTCCACGAGGGCCTGGTGGTGTTCCAGGATGGTGCGGCGCTTCTTCTTGAAGCTCGGCGTCAACTCGTCGCGATCCAGGGTGAACGCGTGGGGCACCAAGTCGAAGCCCTTGACGCGCTCGAAGTCCGCCAACTTGGCGTTCATCTTGTCGATGGCTTCCTGGAACAACGCGCGGACCTTGGGCTCGCGCAGTGTTTCCTCGGCCACGGCGTAGGTCTGCTCTTCGCCCGTGGGGGCCATCTTGCGCACGATGCCCTTGACCTCGATGCCGGCCTCCGTGGCCCACTTGACCAGGGCATCGTAGGCGGGCTGGATGAGGATGGTGACGTGGCTGCGGCCATTGCCCACGACCAGGGAGTCCTCCACGAAGGACGACTCGGACTTGAGCATCTCTTCGACGCGCACCGGCGCGACGAACTTGCCCGTGTCCAGCTTCTCCAGTTCCTTCTTGCGGTCGATGATGGAAAGGCGGCCGCCGTCGATGACGCCGACGTCGCCGCTGCGAATCCAGGGCTCGCCATCGATCATGACGCGCGTCGACTCCGTCTCATCGGGCAAGCCCCAGTATTCCCGGAACACGCCGATGCCTCCAATCAGCACCTCTTCGTCGTCGAGGCGAATCTTGGTGCCGGGTAGGGGCGTGCCCACGGTTCCGGCTTTCCAATCGTCGATGCGCGTCGAGACACTGAGCGCCGAGGACTCGGTCATGCCGTAGCCTTCGATGATGGGCAGGCCGATGCCGCGCAGGAACCACAGCAAATCGGGTCGCACGGCGGCGGCGCCGGTGATGGCGATGTGGACGCGGTCCATGCCGAGCTTGTGCAGCAGCTTGGTGTGGACGAGCTTGTTGTAGAATCCGTGCTTGACCTTCAGCACGGGGTTGGGGCGGCCGCCGGCGTCGCGGGCCTTGCCCATGGCAATGGCCGCGGCCTTGGCTTCCTTGAACAACATCTGCTTGACGGGGCTGCCTTCCGCAACGGCCTCCTCGACCTTGCGCACGATGCGTTCCCATAGGCGCGGCACGGCGAGCACGATGGTGGGGCGGAAGCGTTGCAGGTCCTCGCCCATGCGGTCGGGGCGGCTGAAGTAGATGGTGCCCTCGAGGGCGATGACGGCTTGGAGGCTGACGTAGCCGGCCACGTGGGCCAATGGCAGGAACGCCACCAAGCTGGGGTCCTTGACCAAGTCGAGGCGCAGGCCCTCGATGGCTCCCTGCACGTCGCCTGCGATGTTGCCATGGGTCAGCAGGACACCCTTGGGGACGCCCGTGGTGCCGGACGTGTAAATCAAGACGGCCGGGTCGTCGTTCTGGACGTCGACGGGGTCGACGGGGTCGGCTTCGGGCACCGCGTCGAAGGTCCAGACGTCCACGTCGTCCTCGATTTTCTCCACTTGGTCGTCGTCGGCGAAGACCACCTTGGAGCCACTGTCGCGGACGATGTGGCCCACGATGTCGGGCATGAGCGTCGGGTAGATCGGCACCACGACAGCGCCGATGGCGTGGATGGCCTGGTCGGCGAGCATCCAGTTCCGGCTCGTCTCGGCCAGGATGGCGACACGGTCGCCCGGTTCCACGCCGGCGGCGCGCAGCGCATTGGCCCAGCGGCGCGCCGTGTCGCGGACGTCATCCCAACCCATGTGCTCTGGGTCTGCGCCGGATTGGACGTAGCCGCCGGGGCCAGAGATTTCGCGCATTTGCATCGCCATCGGTACGATTGGGCCGTCGATGGGGCCGCCATCCAGGAACTGCATCAGCCGTGGGGATGTCGGTTGGCGCTTAATGGCGCTACGGTGCCCCCAAGCGCCGCTCGCTGGGCCGTCCATGGGCGGGCAAGGCCCATACAATGGAGGGCATGTGGCGCTGCGTGGAGTACCACGTCCTCGATGTCTTTGCCGACGCCGCTTTGCAAGGCAATCCGTTGACCGTCGTCCCCGACGCGTCGGGCCTCGACACGGCCACCATGCAGGCGATCGCCAGCGAGACCAACCACTCGGAGACCACGTTCATTGAGGGCCAAGACCCCGATGGGGCCTGGCGGGTGCGCATCTTCACGCCCAAGGCGGAAATTCCCTTCGCTGGCCACCCCACACTGGGCACCGCCTGGCTCATCCGCCACCTGCATGGCGACGCCGACGTCACGTTGCGCCTCGGCGTCGGGGACATCCAAGTCACCGCCGACGGGGACACGCTGTGGATGACGCAGCGCGCCCCACGCTTTGGCGAGACCATGCAGCCGGATCGCATGGCCACCATCCTCGGCCTCGCACCGGGGGGCGTGTTGGGGGCCCAACTGGTCGACACGGGCATTCCGTTCTGGGTGGCCCAGGTGCCCGACATCGGCGTGCTGCGGCGAAGCCGCCTCGATCACCCGGCCTTGGTGGCTGCAGCTGGACCGGAGGGCTGCGACGAGGTCCTCGTGTTCGCCGTGACCGACGACGGTGTCCAATGCCGCATGTTTGCCCCCGGACTGGGCGTCCCCGAAGACCCCGCCACCGGCAGCGCCAACGGCTGCCTGGCCGCCTACCTCTGGAAGCACCAGATTCTGGGCGACGGTGCCGTCGACGTGGAGAGCCGGCAAGGCATCGAGATGGGCCGCCCCAGCCGCTTGTTCCTGCGCGCCGAAGAGGGCCTTGTCCAGGTGGGTGGGCGCGTGGTTCCGGTGGCCAAGGGCCAATTCCTGCTCCCCCACCACGCTTAAGTATCGCGCCGGCTCGAGCGGAACTGCAGCCTAGGCTGCGCAGCGATGCGGCGCCACCCCGCCGCAGCGTTGCCTGCTGCCAAGCAGCAAGCACCCATGTGCCACCGCCCGCCTCGAGCGGGCACCGGTGAAGGTGACAAACCGCGGAGTGAACGCGTATGAGCAAGAGTGTATACCACCACATTGGCGAGACCTGGAAGAAGCCCGAACACGGCTTCGGTTCCGAACACTGGAACCGCATGATCGAATGGCGCGATGGCGAATCCTTCGTCCGCGTCGACAAGCCCCTGCGCTTGGACCGCGCCCGCAACCTTGGCTACAAGGCCAAGCAGGGCGTCATCGTCGTCCGCGCCCGCGTCCGCCGCGGTGGTCTGCGCAAGAAGCGCTTCGATGGTGGCCGCGTGCCCAGCAAGATGGGTGTCAAGAAGATCACCATGAAGCAGAACACGCAGGTGATCGCTGAGCAGCGCACCGCCAAGCGCTTCCCCAACCTCGAGGTTCTCAACTCCTACTGGGTCGGCGAAGACGGCAAGAGCCACTACTACGAAGTGATCCTCGTCGATCCCTTCCACCCGTCCATCCGCAAGGACAAGGACCTGCAGTGGATCTGCACCAAGCCGGCCACCAACCGTGTCCTGCGTGGCAAGACCAGCGCCGGTCAGAAGCACCGCGGCCTGCGCAACAAGGGCAAGGGCGCCGAACACGTCGGCCCCAGTGTCAAGAAGAGCCACCGCCGCAAGAAGGACAAGCAGACCTGGAACAAGGAAGTCCAGGCTGAGAAGATCCGCCAGTAAGCGGACGTCCTTCCCGGACCACGATTGGTGGTCCGCGTCTTTTCCTCTCTTTCAACCTCTATTCTGGCTCAGCGGAGCCTCCGCTGCGTCGCGGCGATGACGGGGTGCCCCAACGGGGCCAAGGAGGGAAGGGAAGAGGAGAGCGAAGCCGATTCAGTGCTTCTCGATGATCTGCTCCTCAAGCGTGAGGAGCATTTCGGTGAGCATGTCTTCGAAGACGGTGTTCTTGAATTCCTTGTCGCCGGCGTCCGTTTCGGTGCGGGCGATGAAGAAGTGACCTTCCTTCAGGATCTCGATGTGGCAGAGTCGCTCGGACATGGTACAACCATTTCTGAGATGGGCCCCAATTTAGGGGTTGGGGTGGGTCACTTGCGCCGTGGGCCCAGGGAACGGCGTCCCTTGACGCGGCTCGTGGGGGCTTGGCCCTTGCGGGCCGGGGGCGCGCCACGGGGGCGGGCCTTCATGATGCGGCCCTCTTCGGCCCAGTGGGGGGCGTCGTCGCAGAAGCACCGCACGATGCTCCGCGCGGGCAGCACGCCCTTGTGCACGGTGCGGTTCTGGTCCGTCTTGAACGTCTTGACGATGACCTTGGCCCCATCCAAGTCGAAGACCTCGCCGATGCTGATGGGTTGGTCCGGGTCGACGTCGCGGCGGTAGCTGCGGGTCGTGTCGCCGTCGTTGACGGAGAACTTCAGGGGCACCGTGTCGAACACCTTGGCGTGCAGGACCTTGATGTCCTCGGCTTGCAGCTTCTCCGACGTGCCACCTTCGCGCTCGATGCCGGTGACAATCATGCGGTGGTCGTTGAGCTCGAACTCGTCGCCGACCGCAATCTCGTCGTCGCGCAGGACCTCCATGCGGTCCGGGTGCGCCTCGCCTTCGTGGCTGATGACGAGCTTGAGTTCGATGGTGCGAATCCTGGGTGGCGTCGTGGACCACACGTTGTGGCATTCGACGCATTGCAAGGTGAGGCTGTTCTCGCTCTGCTTGAGCACCTCGAATTCGGGGTCACCGCAGGCAGGGCAAGGGTCCATGGCTGCGCCCACCTG
This sequence comes from Thermoplasmatota archaeon, assembly GCA_041636435.1. Classification (GTDB taxonomy): domain Archaea; phylum Thermoplasmatota; class E2; order JACPAO01; family JAHFTW01; genus JBFGSX01. The sequence continues at coordinate 1,970 of JBFKTF010000065.1, read as the reverse complement.
AACTCCCAGATAAGCCTGGTGCCTATTGCAACTTCTGCAAGTAGGGCAATTTGGTGCGCTTGTTGACGGCCACCTTGTACCCCTCGGGCATCTCCACGGGGACGCCGGACTTGGGTTGGCGCTGGGAGAAGAAGTAGATCACCTGCTTGTGGCCGCCCTTGAGTTGGACCTCGCGGGCGTGCAGCGTGTATCCCTCGTACTCGAAGGCCATGCCGGGAAGTGCCCGGCGCCCGAGATAACGGTGCCGACGTCCGCGTCGCGCTCAGTCCCGGATGCCGGCTTCGCTCACCGACACCACCGCTTCGCCCTCGGGCAAGTGGGGCGAGTCGATGAGGCGCGCGATGCGCCGGCCGCCCTTGGATTTGCGCAGGTAGATGCGGAACGTGCTGGTGTGTCCCACGATGTGGCCACCGATGGCCCGCGTCGGGTCCCCGAAGAACGCGTCGGGCTTCGCGGCCACCTGGTTGGTGACCACGATGGCGGCGTTGTGCAGGCTGCCCAGGCGTTGCAGGTCGTGCATGTGCCGGTTCAGTTTCTGCTGCCGCTCCGCCAAGACGTTGCGACCAATGAACTCCGCTCGGAAATGGGCAGTCAGGGAGTCGACCACGATGAGCTTCACCGGGTGCTCCTTGCACATCTGCGCCGCCTTCTCCGTCAACAGCATCTGGTGGTTGCTGTTGAATGCCCGCGCCACGTGAATCTTCGACAGGGCCTCGTCGGGGTCCATGCCCAAGGCCTCCGCCATCTGCACGATGCGCTCGGGGCGGAACGTGTTCTCCGTGTCGATGTAGATCGCGTGGCCATGGAGGCCGCCTTCGGCTTCGGGGCGCTGCACGTTGACCGCCAACTGGTGCCCGAACTGCGTCTTGCCGCAGCCAAACTCCCCGAAGAACTCGGTGATGGCCTGCGTCTCGATGCCGCCACCCATCAATTCGTCAAAGGACGGCGAACCGGTGGCGATCTTGTGGACCGTCTTGCGGCGTTCGGCCACTTGCAGGCCCGACTCGAAGCCACCCACATCGGCGAGCTTGCGGGCCGCGTTGATCAATTTCTGGGCAATGCCTTCGCCAATGTCGGCCTTCTCGGCCATGTCGGCGGGGCTGGCCACGGCGATGGCCATCAAGTCCTCGAAGCCCGCTTCACGCAGCTTGTCTGCGGTGGCGGGACCCACCCCAGGCAGGTCGTCCACGGTCATGCGGATCACCTGCTCGTCGGCGGGGTCGTCAATGTCCAACGGGTGGTCCATGGTGGCCCCTTGGATGAACGTGCCTAACGGCGCCGCGGCGGCCGCTCGCCCCGCTTGCGCAGGATGCGGTCCACTTCCGCGTCCAAATCCAGCGGCTCGTCTCGGGTGCGGCGCTGCTGGCGAGCACCCACGGCGCCCAATTCACGGGCCGCACGTTCCTTCTCCGCAACGAGGCGACGCTTCTCCTCCAACGCGGCGCGGCGCTCTTCAATGGCGCGGCGACGGGCCTCCGCCTCGGCACGCTCCTGCTCGCGGCGCTCTTCTTCCTCGTCCTTGGCGCGCATGCGGGCCTCCAATGCCGCGGCCCGGTCCTGGGCGCGGCGCTGCTTCTCGGCCTGCTTCTGGGCGATGCGGCGTTGCAGTTCCTGCTTCTTTTGCAGGTCTTGCTTGCGGCGCAGGGCCAGCTTCTCTTCCCGGCTCATGCGCTTGGATTCTCGTGGTTGCTTGGCGGCGGCTTCGGCTTGCTTGGCGGCCAGCTGGCGTTCGGCCGCGGCTTTCTTGTGCGCCACTTCCGAGCGGGCCTTGCGAGCCGCTTCCATCTCCTGCTGCTTGGCTTGCTCTGCCTTGGCGGCCTCGGCGCGTTGCGCTTCGCGGGCCTTCTCTTCGGCGGCCCGGCGACGCGCTTCTTGCTCGGCCTTCTTGGCCGCGGCTTCTTCCTGCTCGCGTTGCTTGGCTTCTTAGCGGGCGCGGCGGGCTTGCTTTTGCTCACGTTGCTTGGCTTCGG
>JBFKTF010000064.1:0-10016 GCA_041636435.1 Thermoplasmatota archaeon | reverse complement strand
GATGGCCGAGGACCCCAAGAAGTTCAAGGTGAAGAAGTGAGCTTCGAGGTGTACCGGCCCGAGAAGAAACGCAAGGTCCGCGGCACCGACATCGACCTGGGCGACATCGAATTACCGGATGGCTCGCCGCTGGAAGCCGACACCCCCCGCGGGGAACCCGAACCCGTCGAGGTGCCCCAAGCCACGGCGGACGAAGTCCACGTCGCCAAGCCCCGCCCCAAACCGCGGGGCACGGACATCGATCTGGGCGACATCGAAGTGGCCACGCCCACCAAGCGCCGCCACCCGGCGGCCGATGTCGACCTGGGCGAGATTGAGGTCCAATCGACGCGCCGCCAAGCCACCCCGCCGCCCGCCGCCGACCACGGCGACATCGACGTGCGCCGTCCGGAGCGCAAAGCCGCCGACGCCCACGACTTGGTCGCGGGCGATGTCGACGTGCAGCGCACGACCGCGAAGCGCGCCGATGCCAGCGACATGGCCGCGGGCGACGTCACCATCGAACGACCCACGCGAAGCCAAGCGGACGCCAGCGACCTCAAGGCCACCGACGTGGACGTGCAACGACACCAATCCCGCGACGTGGACGCCAGCGACATGGCCGTCCACGCCGACGCGGTGCATCGCCACGTCAGCCAAGGACCGGACGTGTCGGACTTGGCCACCAAAGACGTCGACGTCCGTCGCCGCTCCAGCAGCGGGCCCGACGTCTCCGATCTGGCCATCGACGAAGTCGAAGTGGCCGCCCGACGCCGCGCCGGCATGGACGTATCGGACCTGCGCGTCGGGGACGCCGAAGTGCAACGGAGCGAAGCAAGCGCCCCCGATGCATCCGACATGCGCTCCGACGGGGACGTGGAGGTCGCCCAACATGCACCCCGCATCCGCCCCATGCCCGCCGAGGACGGCCCCATCGAGGTCATCCCCCCGGGACTCCGAGCCGACGGCACCCCACATGGCGCCACGCCCAAGCCGATGTTCATCGAGAGCCTGCTCGACGCGGCGGACGAATTGGAGATCAAGACCAGCGGCCGGCGGCACAAGCGCTACAGTCACCTGTACGACGCCACCGCCGACGAGGCGTCCGTGCGCATCGACAGCGATTCCGTGTGGACGCCCGAGCACATGCGCCGCCACCAACCAGAGAAGGTGGATGCCGAAGCCAATGGCCACGAGCCCTGGCCTCAAGGCGTGGGGCGGGGCAAAGTGATTGAGTGGGAAGAGGAGTAGGTCAGTAGAACATCGAGCGGCCGGCCATGCCGACCACGGCGATGCTCACCAAGCCGAGCATGATGTGGCTGGCGCGCTTGGCCTTGCGGACCAAAGGCGTCCAGGCTTCGGCGCCTGCATCGGCGGCCTCCAACAACCGCATGGGGCGCTCAATGCGGAACGCCATGTAGATGCCCAGCGCGAAGGCCAGGACGCCAGTAAGGACGCCCGTCTCCAGCATGGCGCGCTCCCAGCCGCCGCGGTTGAACCAATCCCCCGCGGGGTACAGGTGGCCGCCGGTGAGCACGGTGACGATGCTGGCCGGGGCGAAGTAGCGGCCAAAGCCGCCCATCTTGCTCACGGTTTGCTGGAATTGCAGGCCCGCGTCGCCCGCGCGCTCCATGGCGGGAATGACGCGCATGGTGAGGAACAAGATGCCCCCAAACCAGGCGGCGGCCGCCACGATGTGCAGGAACCGCATGACGCCGTCGATGGACATCAAATCACGGTCCCGTGGCCCTTGCGGGGCAGAGGCAGGTGCTTGTTTTCGTACGCGTCCAGGCGCGCGATGAGTTCCTTGCGCAAATCGGCCGGGGGCACGATGTGGTCGACGATCAGGTCGTCGGCGGTGACGTGGATGTCGATGTCCTTGCGGTATTCGTCCCGCAGTTCCTCGATGCGCTTCTGCTTCTCGCCTTCGTCCTCGATGGCGGCCAATTGCCGCGCGTAGACGGCGTTGATGGCTGCCTCGGCGCCCATGACCGCAATCTCGGCCCCAGGCAGCGCCAGCGTGGCGTCGGGCTCGAAGGCGGGGCCGCACATGGCGTAGATGCCGGCGCCGTAGGCCTTGCGGACGGCGACGCACATCTTGGGCACGGTGGCCGTGCTGGTGGCGTAGATGAATTTCTTGCCGCGCTTCAGGATGCCCATCTTTTCCACGTCGCTGCCCACCATGAAGCCGGGCGTGTCGCACAAGTAGACCAGCGGGATGTTGTAGGCGTCGCAGGTTGTGATGAATTCGGCTGCCTTGTCCGCGGAGTGCGGGAAGATGGCGCCGGCGCGGTGCAGGCTGTTGTTGGCCACGATGCCGACGACGCGGCCACCCATGCGGGCAAAGCCCGTGATCATTTCCTCGGCGTGGTCCTTCTTCAGTTCGAACCACGAGTCGGCGTCCACGATGCAGTCGATCAGGTCGTGCATGTCGAAGGCCGCGTTGGGGTCCGCCGGCACGATGCCGTCCAATTCGGTGGGCGAGCGCGCCGGCTCAATGGATTCGTAGAGTGGCGGGCTGGTGTCGCAATTGTCTGGCAAGTACGTCAAGAGCTTCTTGACGGCCAAGGCGGCCTCGGCTTCAGAATCCACGACGATGTGGCAGCTGCCGGAATCCTTCATGTGGATGTCCGCGCCGCCCAGGTCCTGCATGCTGATCTTCTCGCCCGTCACCATCTCCACCATGCGGGGGCTGGCAATGACCAAGGCGCTCATGCCGCGCACCATGATTTGGAAGTCACAGAAGATCGGCGTGTAGGCGGCGCCCGCGACGCAGGGGCCGTACAGGACACTGATCTGCGGAATCTTGCCACTCAGGATGCTGTGGTTGTAGAAGTACTTCCCAATGCCACGGATGTTGGCAAAGAAGCCCGCTTGGTCCGTGATGCGGGCACCACTGGAATCGATGAGGTACAACACCGGCTTCTGGGCGCGCAAGGTGCGTTCCTGGACGCGGATGAACTTCTCCACGCCCCGCTCGGCCATGCTGCCGGCCTTGACGGTGTAGTCGTTGGCGACGACGAACAACTTGCGGTCGTGGATGGTGCCGACGCCGGTCACCATGCCATCGGCGGCCAAGCCCTCCGCAGCGCGTTGGTTGTTGGCAAACAAGCCATCCTCGAAATCGAGGCCCGTGGGGAAGTACAACTCCAATCGGTCGCGGACGAAGAGCTTGCCTTCGTTGGGGAGGCGGTCCTTGTACTTCTGCGGCCCACCCTGCTTGATGCGTTCGATGTCGGCCCGGAGGGCCTCCTCGCGGGATGCCGTCGTCTGGTCGCTCACATGGCCCGAGTGGCGCTCGGGGGTTTCAGGTCGTCGGTCCTGAAGCGGATCCACGGCCACGCGGCAAGGTCATGCGCTGGTGTTGGAGGCACGCCAAACCTCCTGGTGGTGGTCGGTTCCTGCTGGCGTGAAAAGGGTGCGTGGCCGTGGCGGAATCGATTCCGACTCCACCACTCCATGGGTCGGTGACTGCCTAGAAGCTGCGCCTCAAAAAACGCGAAACGTCAGGATACGGCCCCGGTCCGACCGGGATGATGGTCGCAGCGGGCGTTGGCCTCAGGCCTCGCCCAAGACCAGGACGACGTCGCCGCCATCGACGCTGTCGCCCACGGCGGCGCGCACTTCGGTGACGACGCCACTGGCCGGGGCACGGACCTCGTTGCGCATCTTCATCGCCTCCAGCACGAACAGCACCTCGCCGGCCTCCACGCTCTGGCCTTCGCCCACCAGGATGGCATCGACGCGGCCGGTCATGGGGGGATGCACAGGGCCCAAGGCGCCGCCTTGTTCGGCGCTGACGCCGGCGACGCCCGCCAAAGTCGCGAGGTGGAATGGCACGCGGCGTCCATCCACGAGGGCGGTGTGGGCGTCGGCCAAGTCGACGACGTGGACGGCGTCCCCGACGGTGACAATGGCTTGGGTGCCGTCGCGGCGCACGTCGGCGTGCAGCACGTGCCCATCCACGGTGACTTGCATGGTCTCGGGGTCCACTTGGACGTCGTGGGTGACGCCGTCCACCACGATGCGGGTCTCGATCATGCGGACCTCCAGTCGCGGGGCCGTCCAGGCGCCACGGTGCGTGGGCGTTGTTGGTCCAGCAGGACGCCAGCCAAACCGCCGCCGGGGCGGTCCATGAGGGCCGTGACGATGGCGGCGGCGACGGCGTGTTGCTCGGCGCGGGAGCCGGGGTCGGCCATCAGGTCGTGTTCTTCCAGGTACCGCGTCGACATGTCGCCGGCCAAGAAGTCCGGTTCGTGCATGAGGCGCGCATGGAATTCCTGGTTGGTGGTGAAGCCGTCGATGGTCAAGTCGGCCAACGCGCCGCGCATGCGTTCGATGGCCTGCGCGCGGTCCTCGCCGTGGGTGATGAGCTTCATCACCATGGAGTCGTAGTTGCTGGGCACGGTCCAACCCGGGCGCAGGCCCGAGTCGCAACGAATGCCCGGGCCGGCCGGGAGGCGCAGGTCACGGATGGGGCCGGGGCAGGGGCGGAAGTCGTCCCGAGGGTCCTCGGCGTTGATGCGGGCTTCGATGGCGTGGCCCTGGATTTGGATGTCTTGCTGTTGCAGGCCCAGTTCTTCGCCGGCCGCGACGCGCAGCTGCCACTCCACCAAATCCACGCCCGTGATGCGTTCCGTGACCGGGTGCTCCACTTGCAGGCGGGTGTTCATCTCGTTGAAGTAGAACTGCCCATCTTCGTAGAGGAACTCCAACGTGCCCGCGGAGGCGTAGCCGACGTTCTTGGCCAACTGCACGGCCTTCTCGCCGATTTCTTCGCGCTCCAGTTGGCTCAGGGCCGGGCTGGGGGCCTCTTCGATGAGCTTCTGGTGGCGGCGCTGGATGCTGCATTCGCGCTCGTAGAGGTGGATGGCGTTGCCGTGGGTGTCCGCCAGCACTTGCACTTCGATGTGGCGGGGGCGTTGGATGAACTTCTCCATGAACACGGAGTCGTCCCCGAAGGCGGCCTTGGCCTGCGCTTGGCATGCCTCGAATTGCTTGGCCACCTCGCCTGCTTCGCGCACGATGCGCATGCCGATGCCACCGCCGCCGGCTGCGGCCTTCAGCATCACGGGCAGCCCGATGCGTTCGGCGGCCCGCATGGCGTCTTCCGCGTCCCGCAAGGCTTCGGAGCCGGGCGCCACGGGGACGCCGGCTTGTTCCGCGTGGTGCCGGGCGCTGACCTTGTCGCCCATCTTCTGCATCGCCTCGGGGCCGGGCCCGATGAACACCAAGCCGGCATCGATGACCTTCTGGGCGAATCCAGCGTTCTCCGAGAGGAAACCATAGCCGGGGTGGATGGCCTGGGCACCCGTGTCGAGGGCGGCCTGGATGACCTTGTCTTGCTGCAGGTAGGATTCCGTGCTGGGTGCGGGGCCCAGGCGGACGGCTTCGTCGGCCAAGCGCACGTGCAACGCATCGGCGTCGGCGTCACTGTAGACGGCGACGGCTTCGATGCCCAGCTTGCGGCAGGCACGGATGACGCGGACGGCGATCTCGCCGCGGTTGGCGATGAGGATGCGGTCGAACAACGATGCGGCGACCAGGGTGTGGCCCTTAAGGGCCTCGGGCCACGCCGTTGGCCTAGGCCTTGGCCTTGCTGGCCGCGCGCCGCTTGCTACGCAGCGCGTCCCCGAGGGCCTTGATGCGGGTCGCCTTGGCATCGAATGCGTGGGGCAACACGTCGGCCAAGTGGTCGGCCAGCACGATCTCGATGGCGTCCCGGTAGCGGTGCTCCAGGAGGATGTCGTGTTCGTTGGCCTTGGGCACCACGGCGACGCGGTAGCCCACGTCGGCGGCGGCTTCGATCATTTGCGTGACGCCATCCACGTGGCGCAGGCGGCCACTCACGGCCAATGCGCCGATGACGACGACGTCTTGCTGGATGGGCAGATCCTCGAGGCTGCTGATGCACGCAATGGCGGTGGCGGCGCCGAGGCTGTCCGTGCTGGCGCCTTGCTGTTGCAACAGGCTCTGCACGTGGATGTCGATGCCGGCCATGTCGTGGCCGCGCAGGCGCTTCATCATGGCGTTGACGTTGTCCTTGATGTGGCCGTGTTCCAGGCCGCCGCCCACGTAGATGCCGCCGCGGTGACGGTCGCTGCTGATGGTGGCGTCGGCTTCGACGGGGACCACGAGGCCCGCGGGTTCGCCGGTTTCTCCGGTGCCCAGGAAGCTGGCCCCGGTGGCGGTGCCGACGGTGGTACCCTGGGTTTGCATCGCTTCGCGGGCGGTGGTGACCTCGATGCCGCGGCGCGTGACTTGGTACTCGAGGCTCATGCTCATGTGCTTGGCCGCCAGCACGTCGTCGACGGAGACGTAGTCGGCGCCGCGGTCGCGGGCCACGTCGCCGGCGGTGCGCACCAGGCCACCCAATTCACGCAGGCGCAGGGTCAGCTTGCCGCTGTGTCCGCTGCGGCGTTGGCCTTCGCGGATGACCTCCGCCACGGCGGCCGGTTCGAAGTGGGGGATGCCGCCGTCGCGGCGCACTTCTTGGGCCACGAAGCGCACCAGCTTCATGCGGTTCTCGTCGGTGTCCTCCATCATGGCGCGCACGTAGACCTCGTAGCCGTAGCCACGAATGCGGGAGCGCAGGGCCGGGTGCAGCCCCACGTGTTCGCCGTGTTGGCCGGGGTCGATGACGTCCATGTTGCCCGCGGCTACGAGGATGAAGTCGCAGGGCACCTTGGCGGTCTTCACCATGGCGCCGCTGCTGGATTCGGACTTGCCCGTGATGCCGTACTTCTTGTCCTGCAAGGCCGTCAGCAGGGCTTGCTGCGAATCGAGGCGCAGCACATTGATTTCGTCGATGAACAGGAGGCCTTGGTCGGCCTTGTGGATGGCGCCGGGTTCGACGCGTTGATGGGGCGGCGTTTCGAGGCCACCGCTCTGGTACGGGTCGTGGCGCACGTCGCCCAGCAGGGCCCCGGCGTGGCTGCCGGTGGCGTCCACGAAGGGCGCGGGGACGGCGTGGTCGGGGCGTTCGATGAGGATGTGCGGCACTTGGCCCGTGGCCTTGGTGCGCATGTTGCGTCCGACCATGATGTACAGCAGCGCCACGAGGGTGAGCAAGCCGAAGGTGGCGAAGCCGTTGCCGGCGATGATTTGCCACACGCCGATGCCCAGCATGCCGCCCACGACGAGGATGTCGATGAGCCAGCGGCCCAGCACCGATTGCTTGGCGTGGTCGCCCGCGGCGGCGATGGCTTGGCGGCCGCGGCCACCCTTCATGACGCGCACGCCGGGACGGTTCTCGTCGGCCGGGTTGGGGTAGATGAGCACATCGTGCAGGTGGCGGTCGGGCAGGATCTGCGCCATCGCCTTGGCAATCATCGACTTGCCCGTGCCGGGGTCGCCCAGCAGCAAGAGGTGGCGGCCTTGGCGGGCGGCCTTCTTGGCGGTCGCCACGGCTTCGTCTTGGCCGATGACCTCGTCGATCAACAGCTCCGGGAGCTCCACCTTGTCGGTGGTCGGAATGCCTTGTTTCTCGACCCACTGGTGGGGGTCGGCAGCGGTCAGGGTGGTGCCGTTCTTGGTCATGGTCACTTCCGGGCCTTCACGGCGGCCGCGAGGGCGACCTTGCGCTTGGCGATCAGGAGGCTGCCGAGCATCACCGCAGCGGGGACGGCAGCAGCAAGGCCGGTCGCGACGCCCGCTGCGTTGCTGAGCAGGATGGGCGTGGCGACGGCCGGTGCGGGGGTGAAAAGGGGTGGGGGCACGAGGCCGGGGTCGCAGCGGGGCACGACGGCCGTGACGTCCAGGATGCCGTATTGGATGACGCCGTGGTCGCCGTAGGCGAAGTAGAGGCGGTCTTGGCCGGTGCTGGGGTCGTAGACGACGTCCATGCCATCGTGCAGGTCATCGAAGGCACCGGTTTGGTCGCCGACGACGCCGTCCTCGAAGGGGTGGCGGGCGACGCCGGTCTGCAAGTCAAACAGGGCTTCCGGCATGTGGCTGCACGGCGCAAAGGCACCGACGGCTTTGTGGAACTCGATGGCGGACGCGCTGGGGTCCCCGCTGGGTGGCTGGGCCGAGACGCGTGTGTCGCTGCGCTCCATGTACGAGATGAATGCGATGGGGCTGTGGTTCAGGATGCGCACCGCCGTGACGCGGGCATCCACCACGGGTTGGCCCCAGAGGTCGTGGAAGTTGTCCCCGATGGCGAACGTGGCGTCCCAGCGGCGGCCGTACCAGCCCCAGGTGGCGTACGTGATGGGGGTGCCTTCGCCGATGTCTTGGCCCACGATGTGGGTGCTGGTCAGAATGAAGCGGCCTTCTTCGTTGGCGGCCAAGCGCAGGTACCCATCGAGCATCCCGGGCACGTTGCTCATCCAGGTCTTGTTGCCCGTGACGGGATCCATTTGCCAGATGTCCACTTCGCCGATGCGGGCACCGCGGCGACCAGTGTAGCCTGAATCCACGGCGCAGGCGACGTAGACGCGGCCGTTCCAAGCCACGGCGTTGCTGGCGCTGCGGCAGGGGCCGACCAGTTGGCCGTCGTCGATCTTGTGCCAATCGTCGCGGCTGCTGGCGTCCGTCACGACCATGTCGATCCAGCTGCTCTTGCCCGTCGTGGCGTTGCGCCAATCGTAAGCGCGCTCAAACCACACCGCCGCCACCAAATCGTCGCTGGTGTCCTCGGCATCCCGGGGAATCGTGTAGTTGCCCACCTCGTCGTCATCGCTGGGTGCGGTGGCGTTGTTGTCGCGGGTCCGGTTGTCCATCAATTCCTGGTATTCTTCCTGGGTCTCGATGCGCGTGGGGGGCGTCACGAGGACCAGGCTCACTTCTTCGATGATGTTGCCCGGTTGGCGGGCGGGGATGTTCTTGCCGCGGTGGCCCAGATGCGTGCCATCGATGCGGTTCTCCTTGTACAACTCGAAGTGGTAATCGAATAGCCGGGTGCCATCCACTTCACCCAATGGCTTGCTGAACAAGCTCATGACGAACATGTTGCCGTCCCGGTTCACGAGGCCGTCGTTGGCTTCCCCGAAGGCGCCGTCGCCGTGGGGGTTGTCGGCCCAATCCCAGCCCTGGTTGGTGCTGGTGAACGTGGTGTGCGTCAGGCCACCCGTGCCCGGCGGATCCGGGTGGCGGCTGCGGGGCGTCGGGCCTTGGTCTGTGGCGCCACCATGCAAGGAGAAGAACGCCACGTTGTGGGGGTCGGTGGGGTCCACGGCCAGGCGCGGGGAGCCCAACAAGTCGGCGTCGTCGATGATGCGGAATGGGCAGCTGGCCCGCAAGACCGCCACGTTGCGGTTCTGGCTGGTGCTCAAGTCGGGCGCCTGCTGGGCACCGAAGTTGGGGCAGGCGAACTCCGGGTCGGCCGCCCCGTCGCCATGGCTGACCCAGGCCACGCCCGGCTCGATGCGGACGTTTTGATTCAACACGCGGGTGCCCGGCAACCAGATGTCGGTGGGTTGTCGGTCGGGCTCCGGTTCGGAGTCCAACGTGGCTTGACCCACGGCCACATCGGCCAAAGAAGGGGGGACCGCCATCAGGAGAACCAAGAGCATTGTTCCTGCTGGGGGCCACCGCATGATGCCGTTTCGATGATGGCTGGCTCACTTAGCCTTTCTTGAGTTTGGCTTGCGCTTTCTCGAAGGGCGGGTGCACCACAACCCTCTTTGGCCGCTTGTGGGATGAATGCCTCATGCGTGCCGGGTCGAGCCCGATTTGGATCGCCATGAGCCTCATCGCCGTGATGCTCTCAGGCTGTGCCACCACCGTTGCCCCCATCGACATGGCGGGCCCCGAATGGCAGGCTGGCTATGCCTGGACGTACGCGTACCAAGCCAGCGAGTCTTGGGTGGATCGCGCAGATGGTGAAGAGGAGCGCGACAACGACACATGGTCCGGTCGCATTGTCCAAGAAGTGTTCAACACCACCATCGCACACGCTGGCGAACCACTCTACCACCTCGTCTACACGGACGAAATGCGACGCAACGGCATCTCGCAGCCCTTCGCGGTGAAACCGGCCGTGGCCGGTGAGCAAGACCTGGAGCCGCTTGCGGCGGTCTTCGACCACGTGCGGG
>JBFKTF010000063.1:0-10279 GCA_041636435.1 Thermoplasmatota archaeon | reverse complement strand
GCACGAAGCCCGCATGGCGGGCGTAGCCCTCGGGATCCCAGTGCTGCTTCGCCATGGGGGCGCTTAAGGTAGCCTGGGCCGCCATGCCGAAGGCCCTCGTCTTCGTCTCCGGAGCCTCCAGCGGAATCGGCGCCGAACTCGCCAAGCTCCACGCCCCCCACGGCGATCTCTTGTTGGTGGCGCGTCGCAAGGACCGCCTCGAAGCCTTGGCGGCCGATCTGCGCAGCCATGGCAACACGGTGCATGTCTTGGCGGCGGACCTGGAGGTCCCTGCTGCGGTGCAATCCGTCATCGAGTACTGCATGCAGCACAAGTTGGACGTGGACGTCTTGATCAACAACGCCGGCTACGGCGCCCACGGCACTGTGGTGGACATCCCGATCGAGAAGCAACTCAGCATGATCGACCTCAACATCAAGGGCCTCGTGGCCTTGACGCATGCCTTCGTGCCCGGCATGGTGGCCCGCGGCCAGGGCCGCATCTTGCAGGTCGGCTCGACGGCGGGCTTCGTCCCGGGGCCGTTGCAGGCGACGTATTACGCCACGAAGGCGTTCGTGAACAGCTTCAGTCGCGCGTTGCACGAGGAACTTCGCAACACGGGCGTGACGTGCACGGTGTTGTGTCCGGGCCCTGTGGAGACGGAGTTCGTGGAGGTGGCTTCGATGGAGGGCACGTCGGTGTTCAAGCGCGGCGCCATCTCGGCGGAGCAGACGGCGAAGGCGGGCTACAAGGCGATGATGCGGGGCAAGGACGTGGTGGTGGTGCCGGGCTACTTTGGTCCGGTGTTGCAAAAGATCGCTCCGCTGATGCCGCGCAAGTTGGTGGTGAAGGCGAGCCGGAAGGCGATGGAGAAGTCCTGAGTCTCGCTGCATTGTGAGACGGTTGGCTGCCATTCGGAGAAGGTCTGTATAGCGTGGCCGTTGGCTGGGGTCTCAAGGACTTCGGTCCATTGGAGACACCATGCGCAAAATGATTCTGGTCGCCTTTGCGATCCTGATGCTAGTACCCGCAGCCACCGCCGCCCATTCCGTGGCCATCACGAACAAGGGCGATGCGGAGCCTGGAACGTACACCATCGAGGTGGACGTGGAGAAGTTCCGCTTGACCAACGAGTTTGGCGACGCCACGAAGGGCGAGGGCCACATCCATTACTTGGTGAACGGCAAGGATGCCTGCAGCGCGGGCAAGGCCGATTGCGCTGCCGCCACGGATTACGCGACGGCCAGCAAGAGCTTCACGTTCAAGAACCTGGAAGAGGGCGACGTCATCACGGTGGAATTGGTCTTGGCCAATCACCAGCCCAGTGGCACCGATGGCAACGGCGAGTTGAACGGCAACCGCGTGACGGATGAGGTGACGGTGACGGCGTCGAGCAATGGCATGCCGGGCTTTGAGATCGTGGCGGGCCTGGCGGTCCTTGGCGCGGTCGTGGCCGTGATGCGCCGCAAGTAGGCGTCATTCTCCTTCTTCATCCAGGCGAAGGGCCTGCTCGAACCACGCATCGATTCCATCGGGCAGCCCTTCGCCCACTTTGATTGTCGTCTTGGCGACGGGGCTCTTGCCGGTGCCCGTGAGGCGTCCGGTGGGGTCGTTGATTTCGATGCCGCGGAACCATCCCAGCGTGACGTGGGTCTTGGCGGCGGACGTGTAGCAAAAGGGGCCGTTGCGGAAGTAGCAGGGCACGCCCCATGCGATGCCTTCGACGATGTCCGGGTCTTGTTTGATGAATCGCCGCACGGCGTCCAGGATGGCCCGTTGTCCTTCGCCTTGGTCGGCGATGTAGGCGTCGACGTCGGGGTGGTCGCGGTGCTTTGGTTGGTCGTGCCAGGCCACGGAGCCCAATGGCCGTGGTCCGCCATGGACGTTGCGAGGCGCCGACCCTTCGGCAAAGGCACTTGATGTGGGAGGCGGATGGGGCAGTTCCCTGGAGGGACGATCATGACGACGACGCAGACGACGGACAACTGGATTGGACACATTGCGCACACGGAGCTGGGCTCGGACGACCCCGAGGCGACGACGAAGTTCTTGTCGGCGGTGTTCGGGATGCAGTTTGACACGATGCCTGGCCCCATGGGCATGGATTACCACATGGCCTACGTGGAGGGGCGCCCCAGTTGTGGTGTCCGCACCGCGATGCCGCAGGAGGATGGCCCCAGCCAGACGCCGTTTGTGAACGTGGAGGACGTGGCGGCGACGTTGAAGGCCGTGGAGGCCCACGGCGGCAAGGTGGTGCTGCCCACCATGGCCGTCGCGGGCCAGGGTTGGATGGCGTGGATTCAGGCGCCGGGCGGCAACCACTTGGCGTGCTGGCAGGCCGACCCAGAAGCCGCTTAGAGGAACGGGCAGAGGCTGTCGCTGTGCTTGGAGGGCATCAGGTGCAGCATGGCGGCTCCGGCGGTGTGGAGTGCCCAAATGGCGACGAGGCTGATCCAGAAGACTGCGGAGGCGAAGCCTGTTTGGAGTCCCTTGGAGGCCAAGTAGAGCAGGGCGGTGAGCAAGACGAGTCCGCCGATGCGGATGACGAGGCCACGGCCGACCCCCATGTCGCGGGCGCGGACCCCCCAAACGAAGACCGCCAAGCCCACGACGTGGACGGCGACCAAGAAGCCGACGTAGATGGCGCCCCCGAGGGCGCTTTGGAGCATCAAGACGGGAATCAATGCCAGCGTGGTCAATAGGAGAAACACGGCCTTGGCGATGAAGAGCCGGCGGTGTCGCTTGGCTTCCCGTTCCGGGTGGATGGGGCTGGCTTCGTGGACGTCCAATGCGTGGGGCGTCCAGGTTTCCAAGACCTCGTCCATGCGCTTGGATTCGGCCACACTAAATCAAGTTTAGGCTGGACTCAATCACCTGGAGAATTCGATTTGGACCCGGGATTCATCGGCAAACGCTCCTATACCAATTCCAGACCTCTTGGGGCGTGGACGGATCGGTGGCTTGGGCCATCCTACGGCAATTGTTTGGCCGCGTGCAGACCATGCGCACCACTTGGGAGCACATCGGCTGGCAAGCCACTGCACCGGCGACGATGGTGCTCAGCCACGGCATGCCCAAGGCGGTCGTCGCGCCCCTGCATGGCACGTTCACCCGCGCATGGCACCGGGGCGACAGTTCCTGGCCCTGCGCTGGCTTCCTGGCGGACGCCGTGGTGTTCTCCGACGACCCCGACGTCCGGGCCTTGTGCCGCACCCGCGACACGGCGCCATTGGAGGACGTGCCCGGCACGCCGCGAGCCTATCGCGGCGGGGATTTCGTCTATTGGTTGGGCCACCGTGAACGGCTGCCCGATCGCCCCGACCGCTTCCTGCGCGACGGCGCCAAGGCCGCCATCGTGACCACGTTGCCCCGCTACCCGGAGGGCACCCACCAAGACATGGTGCTGACCGGAGTCGAAGAGTCCATCCCCCGGGTCCCGGTGGCCGACGCGTGTCCGTCACCATCCGCAATGCCACCATCGTCACCCAAGACGACGACCGGCGGATTGTCCAGGGCGATCTGAGCATCGAAGACCACCGCATCGCACAGATTGGCGGCAAAGGCCCCGAAGCCGACGTGGAGATTGACGGCACGGGCCAGGTCGTCCTACCCGGCCTGATCAACCTCCACACCCACGTCCCCATGGGCTTGTTCCGCGGCTACGGCGACGACATGTTGTTGGAGTCCTGGCTGCAGGACCGCATCTGGCCCGCCGAGGCGAAACTCGACGCCAATTCCATGCGCGCCGGCGCCGACCTGGGCCACTTGGAGATGCTCATGGGTGGCACCACCAGCTACCTCGACATGTACTGGATGGAAGCCGACGTCATCGCCGACAGTTGCCGCCAAGCGGGGCTGCGCGGCTGGTGTGGCGAAGGCATGGTGGACATCGGCCAGACCGACGAAGGCGACGCCAACAAGAAGCTCGCCGAAATCGAGGCCAGCATCAAGGCGACCCGCGACGACCCACTCATCACCCACTGCCCGAGCCCCCACGGCACGTACACCGTGTGGAAGGAGACCTACGTGGAAGCGGCGCGCATCGCCACCGAACACGGCGTGCCATTGCACACCCATTGCAGCGAGACCCGCACGGAAGTCCACGACGTGGAATCCAAGTTCGGCCAGCGCCCCATCTCCGTGTTGAAGGAGACCGGTGCCTTGGATGCCAATGCGGTGCTGGCCCACTGTGGTTGGATCACGAAGGAAGAGGCCCGCATGATCGGCGAGGCGCAAGCCGCCGTGGCGACGTGCCCCGTCAGCAACATGAAGCTGGCCACCGGCGGCGTTTGCCCGATCCCCGAGTTGCACGAATGCGCGGCCTGCGTCGGCATCGGCACCGATGGCCCGGCCAGCAACAACGGGACCGACATGTTCGAGTCGATGAAGTTCACCGCCCTAGCCCAGAAGCAGCACCGCTGGGACCCCACCGTGTTGCCGGCGCAGCGGGTCTTGGACATGGCGACCCGGGACGGCGCCCAGGCGCTGCATCGCCCCGACTTGGGCCGCATCGTGGAGGGCGCCACGGCCGACGTGGTGATGGTGGACTTCCGGCGCCCACAATTGGTGCCACGCCATGACGTGGTGAGCCACTTGGTCTACGCCACGAGCAGCCGCGACGTCTCCACCACGATTGTCCATGGCAAGCCCGTGCTGCTGGGTGGTCGGGCCCAGACGTTGGACGCAGAGGCCGTCGTCGCGGCGGCCCGCGAAGCGAGCCTGGCCGTCACCGGCGAGTAATCAGCGGCGGCGCGCCAGCGCGACCAATCCAGCCAACAGCAGGCCGATCGCCGGACCAGGCGACTCTTCGTCAGTGACGACCACTTCTTCGACCGGCATTGGTTGCCCGGGATCATCCGTGGAGCCCAGCAATGTGATGGTCTCACGTCCACCGATGTCCGTCAGGACGTCGATGGTCAGGGGCTCGGCGCCGACGGAACGGATGGCCAGATTGAACTGCAGCGCCTGACCGGCATCGACGCTGGCGGCCAGGTCGCCGACGATGCTGGCGGACCAGCCGTCGCTGTCGCCGACGCGGACACTGACGTGTTGACCGCTGACCGTGATGAGGTTGTCCACGGCCAGCACAGCACCGGTCTCGGTGCGGGTGACGGTGGTCTCGGTGTAGCCGATGGGACCCTCCCATGCAATCGGCTCGGAGATGGTCGAGCCGCCGCTGTTGGGGATCTCGCCGGCAGGGCCGTACAGGCCTCCTGGCGCTGCATCGACCATTTGTTCACCGACGTAGCTGCGCATGGCGAAGTCGCCGATCATGGCGCCCTCTTGGATGCCTGGCGTCGGCACGAAGAACTGGAAGTTGGCGATGGTCTCGCCTGCCTCGCCTCCGGCGTGGTTCTCTTCGATGATCTCCAGGTCGCCGGACCAGGAGGCATCGTCGCTAGTGGAGAAGCGGTACGTCTCGCTGGTGCCATCGATGCCGACATCCACCTCGATCGCCCGGTCGCCGGCAGCCGGCGTCACGGCGCCGCCGCTGGCGATGACGCGGAACATGATGCCATCCGTGGCCGACGGGCGCCAGTGGACCGCACGCATGTGCAGGCTCTGCAAGTCGTAGCCATCCATGGCATAGGTGGCGTCGTTCGCTTCGTCCTCGATGACCTGGATTTCGACGTCCAGGACGGTGGGCGAGCCGTGGGCCGCCGCCAAGGGCAGCAGGGCAAGGACGCTCAGGAACGCGATGCGGCGCATGGTCACCGCCGGCGGATGGTGATTGCCAGTAGCATCGCAGCCAGCAGGACCAGCGGAACGCCCGGAGACTGTTCGTCGTCTTCGGCGCCATGGTCGTGATCGTGGTCATGATCGTGGTCGTGGCCGTCGCCGGCGATGCCGGTGCTGCCGTGCACGTTGTGTTGGAACGCGCCTTCGTTGAGCCAGACCACGGTGTCGTTGACCTGGACGGTCAGCTCGCCGGGGAAGAAGCCGTACGCTTCTTGCTCGCTGCCATCGGCGATCTTGACGATGTGGGTGACCGGTTCGTCACTCGGGTCGTCCTCGACGATGGTGATGGTGCCCACCATGAACGGGTGCGGGTGGCAGTGGTATTCGAAGACCGCCGGCGTGGTGAAGCGGTACTGGTACGCTTCGCCCGTGTTGAGCAAGGGGCCAGCGATGCCGCCGCCGTTGCCCACTTCGGCGTCGCCTTGGATGGGGATGGTGATGACGCGAGCGCCGGCGAGGTTGCTCTCGGCCACGACTTGGACGTCGCCGGTGGCGAAGCCGGAGACGCTCAACGTGGCGTTGCGGGACTCGCCGGGCACGAGCAGCACGGTTTCCTTGTCTAGGGCGACTTCGAGTCCGAAGGGTGCAATGACGCTGAGGCGCACTTCTTGGTCCATGGTCTCCAGGGCACTGCCCATGGCGAGTTGGATCTCCGTGTCGCCTTGGATGAGGTTGGTGTCGGCGGTGAAGGTGAACCAGTCGGGCAGGCCGCCGTAGATGTAGCTGCCCGCGCCGACGGTGTTCTCGGTGCTCGGCACTTCTTGACCCTGGTAGTACCAGGAGCCGGGCATCTCGTCGGCCTTGTCGCCGTTGAGCATGCTGGTGACCGTGATGTCGGCGGCGCCTTCACCGGACTTCCAGCCCAGCGCACTGACCGGGATGTAGCCCTCCAAGGCAAACGAGTGCCCATCACCGACGGGGAATGGGCCGGCCACGGCGGCGAATCCGTCGGCCGCGAAGGCGGCCAGGTCGCTGGTGGTCCAGGCGTAGACGTTGCCAGCCAAGGTCATCTCGATGCGGTGCTCGCCGGCGTCGCCCCCTTGGGCAATGACGCGCGCCACGACCGCTTCCGCGGCGGTGCCGGGGATGGTGGCCACGCGCAGGTCCAAGGAGAGGATGTCGATGCCCCCGTCGTCGAGGACGCCCCCGCTGCCATAGTCGCCGTTGCTGGTGCCGTCGGCCAGGACGCGTTCGTCGATTTCGCGGGGTTCGACGCCGCCATGCGCGGCGGCGGTGCCCGCCACGAGCAGGACTGCCAGGATGGCCAGAAGGGGCCGCATGGACCACATGTGGTCGAAGAATGACAAAACCGTTGTGGCTGGGGTGCCGAAGCGTCACTCGCCGTACAATTTGCCCCAGAGCGCCGTGAGCCGGTCGGCGGCATCCGGCGTGCGCGGATGCTTGGACATGACACGGCGCACCATGGCCGGGTCCGCCAAGCGAATGGCATCCCCCTTCTCCACCAGCTCGGCTTCGGCCAGATACGCGAGGTGGAAGCTCAGCGTGGACTTGCCAATCTTGAGGCCCCGGGACAGCTCCGCATGGGTCGCCGCGTGATCCAACAAATGCGTCAAGATCTGCGCTCGCTTGGGCTCCCGCAAGGCACCCAACAAGCGCCGCTCCAAGGTGTCGATGCCCGGAGGATAGGCACGGAGCTTGCCCCCATCCAGGCCCAGCTCCACGTCCCCTGCTTCGCTGAGCGCCTGGATGTGGTACTGGACGAGGTTGAGGCTGGTGTCGCCCTGGCGGGCGATGGCCCGCAGATGCAGACCCGGGTATGTCCGGACGATGTCCAAAATCCGGGCACGCATCTCCATGTCAGCGGATGACCGGCCACACCAGCAGGCCGACGATGGCCAGATCAAACAACGCCGACATCACTTCCAGGTGTTGATGCTCCAAGAACTCAGTCAACAAGGCAATGCCCACCAAGATGCCCTTGACCGCGAACAAACCGAACGCGAGGGTCACGAACAACAGCCCGCGACTCGCAGTGCGTTGCCGAGCGCGCAGAGCAATCAGGGTCAGGACGAACGCGATGGAGGCCACAACGAACACGATGGCCGCCGCAGCCACTTCGCTCGGGTGCGCCATGCCGTCGCCAGGCCACGGACCCTGATAGACCGATTGGCACGCCGGACCTCGGCGTCCGTCGAGGCGCGCATTCGACCAATGTGGGGAATTGGCCGTCTCGCCGTCGACAAGCCTAAGGCACATGCCGTCCCCGAAGGGCATCAATGGATGCCAGAACGTCGCTGCGCAAACGCGTCGGCGACACGCCCCTCGTGCGGGCGCCGACACTCGCGAAGGCCACCGGCCTGCAAGATCTGTGGTTGAAGATGGAGGGGGCCAACCCCACCGGAACCCAGAAGGATCGCATCGCTCGCCTCGAAGCGGGCGAAGCCGTGGCCTGCAAGGCCCCTGGCATCAGCGTCGCGTCGTGCGGCAACTTCGGCGTCGCCGTCGCGCACGCCGCCTACATCCATGAACTGCCCTGCAAGGTGTTCGTCCCCGAAGACTTCCGCGGCGAACGCATCGACACCATGCAGAGCCTCGGCGCCGAAGTGGTCCCCACCCCGGGCCAATACGAGGACGCCGTCCAAGCCAGCCGCCAGCAGGCCAAGAACGACGGTTGGTTCGACGCCAACCCCGGCAACGCCAGCACGCTGCGCACCTTGGTTGGGTATTCGACCATCGCCAAGGAAATCAACAAACGCCTGAAGAAGGCGCCCGCCGCAGTCGGTTTGCCCATTGGCAACGGCTCCACGCTGGCCGGCGTCCACCTGGGCTTCCGCGCCGACTGGGCCCAAGGCAAGACCACCCACGTCCCCAAGGTCATGGGCGGCAGCAGCCAAGGCAACAACCCCGTGCCCGTCGCCATGGCGCGTGGCCAGGACAACATCTCCCCCCTCGATCCGCGCAGCGTCGTGGAGACCGAGGTGAACGAACCGCTCGTCAACTGGGACGCCCTCGACGGCCAAGCCGCCCTCGTGGCGGTGCAAGACTCCGGCGGCAACGCCTACGGGTTCACCGACGAGGAATGCATGGAGCTCTACGATGCGTTGCTGGAAGATGGCGTGGATGCCCACCCCGCCAGCCTGACCGCCGTGGCCGCCTTGAAGGCCGGCGTGGAAGAGGGCCTCTATCCCGCCGACGCCACCGTGGTGGCGGTCATGACCAGCGGCCGCCCCAAGGTCCTCGTGGAACAAATCGCCCAGCCCGACGACCTGGAAGCATTCGTCGCCACCCTCAACGAGTGGCTGGGTCGCTTTGGGGACCCCGCGGTCGAGACGCGCGAAGCGGTGCAGGCCGCGTTCAAGGATGGCTTCGTGCTGTGCGCGCGCGACGACGATGGCCACGCCGGCTACTGCATCCTAACGCCCATGGAGCTCTCCGAGTTCTTCCCCAAGTACCACTTGAGCTACATCGCGGTCAGCGAAGAGAGCCGTGGACGGGGCCTCGGTACGCTGCTGTTGGAGGAAGCAATCCGCTTGACGGATGGCGAGTTGAGCCTGCACGTCGAGACGGACAACCACGGCGCCATTGCGTTGTACGAGAAGTTCGGCTTCACCCGCAAGTACTACCGCATGTTGTACAAGGGCAGCAAGAGCCCCGACGTCGACCCGGCGGAAGGCAGCGGCTGGCAGACCGAAGACGAACTCGCCATCTGAAGCGTCTCACCGGACGCCTTTTGGTGTCGGGTGCGCGTCGGCAGCTGTGGCCAGCATCGTGGAGGCAAAGGGCGTGCACAAGATGTACGCCACCGGCCGCCACCACGTGGAAGCATTGCGCGGCATCGACCTCGAGGTGCGCCGCGGCGAGATGCTGGCCATCATGGGCCCCAGTGGCTGTGGCAAGACGACGCTGCTCAATTGCCTGAGCGGCCTCGATGCGCCCACCAAGGGGCAGATTCTGCTGGAAGGCCGCGACATGGCCAGCCTCAGCGGTCCACAGCGCACCGCCCTGCGCAGCCGCCGCATGGGCTTCGTGTTCCAGTCCTTCAATCTGCTTCCCGTGCTGACCAGCCTGGAGAACGTCGAGTTGCCCTTGCTGGTGCAGGGCGTCGACCCACGCGGCGCCCGGCGCCGGGCGACGGAGGCCTTGGCCGCGGTGGGCTTGGCGGACATCGCCGAGCACTACCCGAAGGAACTCAGCGGCGGCCAGCAACAACGAGTCACGGTGGCCCGCAGCATCGTCAACGAACCGGCCATCGTGTGGGCCGACGAACCGACGGGCAACCTGGACACCAAGAGCGGCCAAGGCGTGCTGGACTTGCTGCATCGTCTCAACCAAGACAAGGGCCAGACGTAC
This sequence comes from Thermoplasmatota archaeon, assembly GCA_041636435.1. GTDB lineage: Archaea > Thermoplasmatota > E2 > JACPAO01 > JAHFTW01 > JBFGSX01. The sequence continues at coordinate 250 of JBFKTF010000063.1, read as the reverse complement.
GTCATCGTCACCCACGACCCGGCCATCGCGAAGAGCTGCCACCGAATCCTGCACATGGATTCGGGGCGCATTGCCCGCATCGAACAAGGCGCCGGGCGGCCCCTGGACTTGGCCCAGGTGTAGCGGCGAATCGGTGAAATGCGGCCATGCATCTGCCAAGGCGATGCGTGGTCGAGCGTTGCTCCTGTGTGCCCTCGTGCTGTCCGTCGCCATGGCGGGTTGCTTCGGGAAGAAAGATGCCCCCGAACCG
>JBFKTF010000062.1:0-10348 GCA_041636435.1 Thermoplasmatota archaeon | reverse complement strand
CCTTTGGCGCCAACCACGTGGAAGCCCAGCATGCCCCCGATTTCGGCGACGATGGCACGATCCAGTGGCGAATCGTCGACGACCAGGAGACGCATACGACGGCATGCCCCACGCACCTTATTAGACGCCGGGGCAAGAAAGCACGAACGGTTAACTCGGGCCGACTTTCCAGCCATGTGCCATCCGTCATCATGCTCGAAGACGACGCCGACGTGGCGACGCTGGCGTCCAGCATCATCGACGGCCTGGAGGTGGCACCCGATGTCGCCAGCCTCGACGGCATGGATTGCCGCGACGCCAAGCTGTTCATCCTCGACTTGGAATTGCCCGATGGCCATGGCCTGGACGTGTTGCGCGGCATCCGCAAGGACCCACTGACCGCCAAGACACCCGTTGTGGTCTTCACGAACGTCGATGCACCGCCGGACGCGGGCATGGAACTGGGCGCCAATGCGTGGGTGCGCAAGCCAGCGGACGCAGCGGGCTTGGAGCACGCGCTGCGCTCCATTGCGTCGTTCTGGATTCACCTGAACCAGGTCGTCACTCGGCCGTAAGCAACTGGGGCTTGCCGGCAAAGCGGCTGTCCAATGCGGCCACTTGATCCGGGTGGGTGGACCACGTGGCCCACTCGGCGTCGTACGCCACTTGGCCGCCGCCATCGCTGGCGCCGAAGACAACCATCGATTCGCGGCCATCGACCAAGACCTCCATGGTTGGCGCGGGCTCGACGGTCTTGATGACATGGATGCCCGCCGCTTCGAGGGGTCCGTCCGTCCAGACCCAGACGTCCGCGCCATGCTTGGCGCGACGCTGCAGGTCGCGCAGCACGCCGGTGCGTTGCCAGCGCGCCACATCGATGGCGGGGGCATCGATCCAGATGCGCTGTTCGGCGCGACCAATCATGCGGCGCATCCGGTCGATGCGTTGCCAGCGGCCACGCATGAGGCGGGCCTCCGCCGGCAGGCGGTCTTCTTCCTGGGAGGCCATCCATTCCGCGTGGGCCAAACCGGTGGCCCAGACCGCGTCGAAGAGCGCCTTCTGCGCCAGCACAAAGTCGGGTGTGTTGAGCCACAGGACGGTCTCTTCCTCGCCCTGGGTCGACAACTTGCGTCCGCCGCTGACGAACAGGGCGATTTGCTTGGCATCGACGATGAGCATCTGGTGGTAGCTTGGCAGCTCGGCGTAGCGGATTTCGATGTCTTGCTCGAGGCCGGCCAAGGATCCTTGGTTGCGGGCTTCGGGCTTGGTCATGAGGCGCATGCGGACGTCGGTGTTGCCTTCCACTTCGTTGAGGAAGGCCCGGATGCCGAGGTTCGCCAGGCCACCGGGCGTGGCGACCAGGATGACCTCATCTTGGGCGGATTCCAGCATGCGACCAATGAGGCCGCGGACCTGCTCCTTGCCTTGGTAGACGGTGAAACGTTGGTTGGTGGGGCCGGCGGCGGCGTGCGCCTTGGGCCACATCTTGGAGAGATGCTTGCTCTCTTCTTGCATCGATTCCACTTCGGCGGCGCGCGCTTCCAGCAAGCGCTGCAGAGCGGTCTCGATTTCGATGGGGACGTACTTGACGGGTCGTTCCAGGGTCTTCTCGGCAAAGCCCTTGATGACCAGATTGTCCAGGATGCGGTAGGTGTCGGGGCGCTTGCGCTTGGCCGCGGAGGCCACCTCGGCGGCGCGGGCGCCGCCCAGTCGGCAGAGTTGGTAGTAGACGATGGATTCGCCTTCGTCCAGCCCGAAGGACTGCAACCGTTGCAGGAGGTCCTTGACTTCCATCAGTCGAACAGAGCCTCCAACCGGTCAGGCAGTTGCTCACTGTATTCGAGGTCCTTGACCAGGAAGTCGTCGGCCCCCGCATCGAAGGCGTCGCCCACAATGCGATCTTCCCGCACGCCGCTGACCATGATCAGCGGCACGTCGTGCTTGGCACGGATTGCCTTGATCAATTCGACGCCGGTGGTGTCTGGCAGACGGTGGTCGATGAGGCAGGCTTGGATGTCGCCTTGGTCCAAGGTCTCCATCGCTTCGGCACCCGTGCGGACATGGATGAGCCGGAAGTTTTGGTGGCCTTCCAGGCCGAGCACCACCATGCGGGCATCGTCGGGATCGTCCTCGACCAGCAGGATGCGGCTGATGGTGGTGGTCGCGCCGGTCGTCATTGAGATGACAAAGCCCGCGGCCGATACTTAACGCGTGGTGCAGGATAGCGCGACCAAGCCTTGGCCAGCGACGCTGGACCCGCAGCCAAGACGCAGCCAGCGGCGCGCCACGAGGTTGTCTGTCAGGATGGTGACGAACAACTTGCCATGGTCTGCGGGGACTGCGTCCATGAACGAGGGACCATGAAACACCGCATCGACCTGATGTCCAAAAAGATCCTAGCACAAATTGCCCGCGACGCCGGCTGCGACCCCGCCGCCGTGGCCGAAGCCGTCGGCTGCAGCATCGACGTGGCCAAGGACCGCATCCAGAAATTGCAGGAAGATGGCATCGTTGCTGGCTTCCGCGCCGAAGTGGACATCAGCCGCCTCACGGGCCATCACGAAGCGCTCGTGGTCGGCGTGCCGAGCCACGAGACCGACCCGGCCGTCTTGGAACGCCTGGCGCATGAAGACGACGTGAGTCGTGTCTTCACCATGGCCAGCCAAGCCAGCATCGCATTCCACGTCCACGGCAAGACGACCGAGGACGTCGAGCGCCGCGCCGCCGAACTGGCCAACCAAGTCGGTCTGGCTGCCCACCGCACCACGATGATTGTCAGCAACCTGGGCCGCAACCAAGAAGCCCTCGTGCACGCCATCACCAACTGATCACACCCTGGGGAGCAACGCATACGAACACCACGCGCATCTCCCACTCGGGCCGCGGCTCCCCCGGCTCGGGTGGGACACCTAGTCCATGAACTGGCTGTCGGCCGTCGCCACCATGCGGCCCTCGGCGTCGTGGATGTCGCAGCGCAACAGACTCACCCGCCGGCCCCGCTTGATGATCTGGGCCGTGGCACGCAACCGACCCGCAGCGGGACGCAAGAACCGGATCGAGAGGTCCATGTTCGTCCCTTGGCCGGAGACCGTCAAGAACGCCGCACCCATCGCCGCATCCGCCAGTCCACACAAGACCCCGCCATGCACGGCGCCGACGGGATTGTGCATCGTCTCGTCCACGTCGGCTTCGTACACTGCCACTCCGTCCGCCGCCTCCAAGCAGCGGAACCCGAGCACGCGATCGTAGGGCGACTCCACGCCGGGGCAACGACCTCCCCGCATATGGTCCCTCAGCCATGAGGTCTCCCGGCACGCTCAAAATCCGTGCTCGGGTCGCGGCGGACCATGAGCGATGCTGATGGATCTTCGGACCCCCAGGAAGAGGTCGTCGGCAACGACGAACCGGTGGACGCCGAGATCGTCGAGCCCGCTGCCGACGTGGAGGCCTTGCAGGCCGAGATTGCGCAACTCAAGGGCCGCCTGACGCGCGCCCGCGCCGACTACGACAACCTGCAGAAGCGCCAGCAACGCGAAGCCGCCCTGGAACGCGAGCGCGTCAAGGGCCGCGTCATCGAGGACTTCCTGCAAGTCTACGAATACGGCAAGATGGCCGAATTCGAAGCCGAACGGAACCCCGGCCCCTTGGCCGAGGGCGTCAAGATGGTGGTGCGCGAATTCGACCGACTCTTGGAGAACCAGGGCGTGCGGCCCATCGGCAAGGTGGGCGAGGCCTTCGATGCCACCCTGCACGAAGCCTACGCCACCGAGGAGGGCGATGTGGACCCTGGCTGCGTGAGCCGCGTCATCCAACCCGGCTACAAGCTCGGCGAGCGAATCCTGCGCCACGCCAAAGTGGCCGTCGCGCCGGGCGCCGACGATGCGTCCGAAGGCGACTCCGAAGAGTAGACCAACTCTTGAAGGAGCACGCCGATTCCACCCGCGATGAAGGGGCGATTCGCGGCATGGAGTGTGGCGCTGCTGGTCGGCGTCGCGGGTCTGGCCGGCATCGTGTTGGACATGCCATGGGGCCCTGTGGCGGTGTGGCTCGGAGGCTGCGCACTGGCGCTGTTGGCCGCCGGCGCGTCGCAGACCTCGACGTGGGGTTGGGCCGCCGTGCTGGCCGGCTTGGTGGCCACCTCCACGGTCTGGTGGATGCCGGCCGGGGCGGCCGTCGGCGCCATCGTCGGCACCCAGGCGGTGCTGGCCGGGTTGTCGACGGACACCGGGCGGTCGCCGACCCAGCGCGTCCCGAAGACCCCGATCGTCGTCGGCCACGGATTGGGGCTGGCCGGCTTGGCGGTGGTATGGCAAAGCGGCCAGACGACGGCGGCGCTTGCCTGCCTGGCCGGTGCTTGGGCCAGCCTTTCCTTGGCGGCCCTGGCCTCGCAGTGGCGAGGCGACCACCATGTGGCCCTCGATGAGCACCGCTACCTGTTGTGCGTGCTCGGCTTCGGGGCCGCCCTGGTCCTGGCGTGGCAGTTCTGGCCCGACCCGCGCTTGCCCGGCATCCTGTTGGTCTCCGCCGTGGTCATCGTCGTGGCGGGCATGGCGGCACCTTTTGCCGGCAGGGACCCGCCAGTTTCGATGACCGGACAAGCGATGCGCAACGGCATCGCATTCTTCCTGATTCTCAACATCGTGGCCATCGCCATCGCGACCCGGTCCGCGGCGTTCCTGCAATGGATGTTCCTGGCCATGACCGCGTGGTTGGTGTTGGCCGTCGCCATCGAACTGTATGCCTGGGCCTGGTCCCGGCGCCGGACCGAGACCCCCGAATCCGAGATTCCACCAATGGAGGTGCTGATCACGGGCAAGAACGAGGCGGCGACGCTCGATGCCGCCATGGAGCAGAACATCATGCTGCCCGAGCAGGTGCGCTTCGTCCTGGCGGTGGCGGCCAACAGCACCGACGACCTGGTTGGCGTGGCCCACGCGTGGGCCCGGCGCCACCCGAATCGGGTGCGGGCCGTGATGGGACCGGGCAGCAACAAGGCCACGGACCTCAGCATCGCTTGGAACTCCCTGCGCAGCGACTGGGTGTTGCTGCTGGACGCGGACGAAGTGGTGACGGAGGCCTCGCTGCGCAAGGCGTGCAGCCACATCGATCCAGAGGTCTCCATCATCCAGGGCCGGAAGGCCAACGCCGAACACGACCCCACGGGCCTGAGCCGATTCATCAGCGTCGAGCGACGCTTCAGCACCATGGCCGAGCATCCGTTCTGGGCGGACCTGTTCGACGCAGGCCACTTCGCCGGCTCCGCGGCCCTCATCCGCCGCGACGTCCCCCCGGCACTGGGCCTATGGAAGGGCGACACCCTGACGGAGGACATCGAGTTCAGCGTGCGGTTCCACCTGGCCGACAAGGGGCGCCACGTCTACGACCGCGAGTTCGTCGTGGAGGAAGGGTCGCCGCGCACGTTCCTCAGCCTGCTGAAACAGCGCGCCCGCTGGGCGCGCGGCTGGAGCGAAGTGGCCAGCAAGCACCTGGCGACGTTGGTGCTGCGGCCCTGGCGCGCGGGTTGGCGCACATCCTTTGGCCTGTCCTGGCAGTTGCTGACCTCCGTCAGCGCTCCCGTCATGGCCGTGATGCCCGGCCTCACCATCGCATGGATTCTGGCGGGACGTCCCGGCATCCCGACATCGTGGCAAGTGGCCCTGGCGCTGTTCATCTTGCCCGCCCGCCTCATCACCTACCCGACCACCTTCTTCCTCGATCACCGAGTGGAGCGCCGCCGGGACCTCTGGGATGTCCTCACGGTGGCATTGTCCTCGTACCTGTGGATCGTGGTGGGCTGGTTCATTCAGCTGCACGCCCTCTACTTGGAGCTGAGCGGGGCGCGGCGCACGTGGCACGCCACGGACAAGATCACACCACGATGACGCCGGTGCGGATTTGGCTGGCCAGTTGGCGGCCCTCGGGGGTCAAATCCAGCAGGCGGCGACCACGGCTCTTCATGTCCTGGATGTAGGGCTCCAGGTACCGGTACGCGTCGCTCTCTTCGTTGATGATGCGGTACAAGGCCCGGGCGCCAATCTTGCGTTTCTTGACGAGGTCCCCGGTGGAGACGGCCCGGCCATGCACACACAACAAGAGCAGCCCTTCCAGCAATTGGTGGCAGGCCTTCAGGTCGGCCTCCTTGAGGTCGCTGGGGCGCTGCCATTCCAATTTGGGGCGCTCGGGGCGCTTGTCGCCTTCGCCCAAGTGGTATGGTCCGTCGACCTTGGCACGGCGGTCGTGCACGGGGTTGCTGAGTTGGGAGTGCTTGGTCCAATCCTCGAGGTCCCAGCCGGCGACGATGCGTTGGAATTGCCGCAGCGCCATCTTGCGAATTTCTTCGGGCGTCAGTTGCGGATCAAGTTCCTCGTAGGCCATGCGGACGGTGAGGTCCAACGCCTTGGCGTCGGCGGCCTTGTTCATGGTGATGCGCTCGTGGCGCTCGAGGACCCGCCAATCTGCCATAACCGGGGATGAACCTGGCAGCGATTTCAAGGGGAAGTGCAGGGGAAGGGGGAAGAAGGGGATTCGGGGCGCAGCGGCCCTAGGCAGGCACGGCGACGCGCGGGGACGCTTGGATGGGGCGCGGCGCATCGTGTTGCACGTAGTACCGGATGGCGCGACCACTGCGGATGCCTTCGATGAGGTGGGCACTGGCCAAGCGGGCCAGCAGGTCACGCGCCGCGTGCAGCCCGATGTCGAGGCGCTCGGCCAGGCTGGGTGCCGTGAGGCCGGGGTCGGCTTCGATGGCGTCGAGGGCCACGGGGGCCACCTCGCCGCGCAGTGCATCCCGGGCCAGCGCCCTGCGCCGGACCGCTTCGCCACCCGCGCTGGGGTAGAACAAGCGGCGGCGGCCGCGGCGTTCCATGCGCAGGATGCTGGCGCCGGTCAGTTTGCGTGCGTGCCAGAGGACGGTGCTGGGCGTGACGTCGAACGCCTCGGCGAGCTCCGAGAGGGAGATGCCGGGGTCGTCCTCGACCCGCTCCATCAATGGGCGACGGAACGGGTGTTCCAGGGCCTCTTCTTTAGGGACGTAGCGGGCCATGGAGTCACCTCAGTAGCGCGCCGCGAAGCCGGCGGTCAGGGCCCAGGCGCCGAGCACCAGGTGCACGAGGTTCTCGCCGATTTCCAGGCTCAGGACGCCCAGGTCCGCGACGAAGAACCCAAGGATGCCGAGGGTCGCGTAGACGAAGCCAAACACGATGGCGAACGTCTTGGTGATGCCCGCGCCGAGGTTGCCCCATCCGAAGATGGCGGCGGCGATGGCGAGCACCACGTGCAGGACGTTGTGGCCCCAGTCAAAGGCGAGGAAGTTGGCACCAAGCAAGGTGCCGGCGCCGATGCTGTTGAGGACGATGCCGAGCAGGGCGACGGCGCCCAGTGCGATGGCGCTGACGCGCCAGTAGATGACCGGGTTGACGATCGGGTTCGTGCCTTGGTATGCGATGTTGGCTGTTTCTGTCATTGGGAACACACCCAATCCAGCACGGCGTGCTTCCGGACTTAATCGTTCCCTCGTAGCCGAACGAACGGGTTCGGGGTGCGCCGCACAAGCCCTTCCTGTTGAGGGCGCGCCAATACACCAGATGTGTGCATTCCAAGCCGAGTTCGTTCGGCCCAATCAAGAACGTTCGGTCAGGCGATGGCGCGCAACACGACCCGCCCGTCGGCCAAGTAGCCGCGCACGTCCACGCTCAGGCCATGGCTCGAAGCCACCCCTTGGGCGACGCCGGCCAGCGCCGCCGCCACGGCACGCGTTGCCGGCACGCCGTCCATGGGGTCCATGTGGTACTCGTCGGCATCCAGATCGAAGCGGGCCAACGTGGCCACACCTTGTTCCTCGACCCAACGCGCCAAGCGCATCCACAAATCGCGGCGGTCACCGATGCGGAGGCTGGCCCCCACGGATTCGCCCAGGCGCCGCCCCTGTGCATGCAGCACCTCCGGTTCCGTACCCGCCGGAGCGGCCGCCAACACGAGCAGCACCGGGCGAAGCGGAACCCGCTCGATGGGGCGCTGCGCCGATTGGACCATCGCTTCCAGCGGAGGCCGTTCGTCGCTGGCCCCGATGCGGTGCCCCGCCAACCGATACACCTTGCGCCGCCCGTCGGTCGGATGCGGGTGCTCGGCAATCAAGCCCCGCGACAACAATTCCTTGACGTGGATCCCGGACAACGTTGGCTTGCTCTTGCCCGTGATCTCCATCAATTCAGGCAACTGCTTCTCGCCCTCGGCCAAGGCTTGCAGAATCTGACGCTGTGTCTCGTTGTCGACGGCGGTGTAGCCGCCAGACGTCTGGTAGATGTCGAAGACACCTTGGGACACGACCTGCGCTGCCGCTCGTCGTTGAAATGATTTCTCCTAGCGGGGCATCAGGGCCACGCCCCTGGAGGCCGTGGCCGGAGCAACCGACGCATCCGACGAGGGGGCCTCGTCGGGCAGGGGCAGGGCGTCGCCGTCCGCGACCAGCACGTCGCCATGCACGTGGCCCCGCAGCTGCCCCACCAGGTCGGGCCGGACGCCGACCTCCAAGCCGGCACCCACCTCGCCGAGGCAGTGGGCCAAGTAATTGATGAACCGAATGAGGTCGGCCGTGGTGTGCAGTGTGGACAAGGCCAACAGGTCGTCCAAGACCACCATGCGGGCATTGCTTTCCTTGGCGGCATCCATGGTGCGGAAGACCAGTGCCTCCAATTGCATGGGCGACACGGTGCGCGGCGCCGGTTGGAACGGCACCTGGGTGGCGTCGATGCACTCACCATGGGGAGCTGGACGCGTCGTGGCAATCCACAACGCGTCCGGGTGGCGGACCTCCAAGACTTCGTATGGCGCGGCGGAGACCACCAGCAACGTGGAGGGCACATCGGCCGGAGCGGCGCTGACGGCGTCCTGCAGTCGCCCCAAGGTGTGCACGAGCGGCTCGTCGGATGCGTGCTCCAGAACGGGCACGGCACCAGCAAAGCGTCGGGCGCGCCGTAGCCATGCGCCGCCGGCCGCGTCGGGATCCACCAGCGCGGCGTCGCAGCCTGGCAAGATGGACGCCAAATGCGTCAAAGACCGTGCATGCGCGACGTCGACGCCGTCAGGCCAACCCGCCAAGGGCGTCTCGAGCAGCGTCGCAATCCGCATGCACCAGGTGACCCCCCAGGGCCCACATAATGGTTCGGCCAACCTTTGGCGCGGCGGCGCCGTTGCTTGCAGACACGCCCCCTCCTGGGGGGCGCGACTTCATCGGGTTCGGTTTTTATGCAAGTCGAATCCTGGGTCCATGTGTGCCCCTTCGTGGGGCCAACCGATACCATGACCGATCTGCGCGTGGCCGTCGTCGAAGACGACGCAGAATACCGCTTCCTGCTCGAGACCACCCTGGAGACCGTGGGCGTCGAGCACGTGCAGTCCTTCGCGGACGCGGAAAGCTTCCTCGACTCCGGGCTGGACGTCGACTTGGTCCTGCTGGACCTGACCCTCCCCGGCATGGATGGCCACGCTTGCTTGGCCAAGGTGCGCCAAGACCAGGCGACGCGCCGCATCCCCGTCGTCATCCTGAGCAATTCGACGCACCAGGACGACGTGGAGGCCGCCTACGACGCCGGCGCCCGTGGCTACTTGGTCAAGCCCGTGGAGTTGGCGGAGTTGGAAGAATTGCTGGAAGACCTGGTGACCCTGTGGGGCCACATGGCCCGCCCGCAGCGCACCACGACCCAATCCGCCTAGTCTCTCCGCACCATTGAAGACCCGGGGCGCTTCGCCGGCACCATCCATGATCACGGCCGCGCGCGTGCAGGAGGTGACCCGGCACGAGACAGTACGCCAACTCGTGCAGCGTCACCTCGATGACGGCGCCTCCGTGATTTGGGTCAGCTTCAATCGCCCGTACGAGGCGCTCAAACGGTCCATGGGCACGCAGCCCGCGTTGATGTACATCGACGCCACGGGCAGCAACCCGACGGGGCTCAAATTCCTCGACGACGCGTGCTTCGTGGAATCCCCGGTGCTATTGGAAGTGATTGCGCTCCGCATGCGGCTGTTGCGCCGCCGGATGCCCGAAGCCCGCATCGTGCTGGACAGCGCCAGCCAAATTGCCCTGTACACCGGCATGGCGCAGATGGCCGAATTCGTGCACCACTTGGCCAATGACTGCCGCCGCGACGGTGTTCCCCTGGACATCATTGTCGCGGGACTGGAACACGAGAAAATCCTGGGCCGCATCCAGAGCTTCGTCGATCAGGAAGTCGTCGTCTGATGCGCTGGCTGCTGTTCGGTCTGCTCTTGTTGCCCGTCGGCGCGGCGCAGATTGTGGCGGTGGAGGCGGACATCGTGCAGCCAGTGGATTTTGGCTTGGGTTCAGAGCAGGACCCGGGCACCGGCGAAT
>JBFKTF010000061.1:0-10414 GCA_041636435.1 Thermoplasmatota archaeon | reverse complement strand
CGCCGCGTTTGCAGACAAGTCGGCGCTGCTGCGCCACGAACTGGCCTACGTCATGGGTCAAATGGCCGACGCCCACGCCATCCCTGCCCTCGTGGATCGCCTGAGCGACGAAGCCGAGCACGTCATGGTGCGCCACGAAGCCGCCGAAGCCCTGGGGGCCATCGGCGAAGAATCGGCGCGGCCCGTGCTCGAGAAGTTCTTGCACGACCCTGCTCCCGAAGTCAGCGAATCCTGCGAGGTCGCCTTGGACCTGCTGGACTGGGTCAACGCCCAGGAACTCGAATACGTCGAGTGACTTGCTGAGGCAAAGTCTCGCCACGTCCAATTGGGTGGGGTGCTCCATGGAGTGTCATGGAGAACACACGCGACCCCATGTGCAACCCCCGGACCAACATGATCTGGGGTATCTTCTTGCTCGTCTTGGCCGTCGGCTGGATCTTGAACATCACCGGCCTCGTGGCGACCAGCATCTGGCGCTTCGCCGGGCCCCTTGGATTGGTGTTTGCGGGCATCATGCTGGTCACGATGGCTCGACGATGACGCGCGGGATGTCTTGGGACAAGCGCGCCATCAATTCGTAATTGACCACTTCTTGGCCTTCCGCGAAGCTGTGGATGCCAATCTCTTCCTCGCCTTGGCGCCCGATGAGGACCGCCTGGTCCCCGCACTCCACGGCCTCCACGTGCCCCACGTCCACTTGCACCATGTTCATGTTGACGTGCCCGACGATGGGGCAGCGTTTGCCCGCGATGAGGACCTGTCCCGCGTTGCTCAAGCCCCGGCTCAACCCATCCCCGTACCCAACGGGCACGATGGCGATGCGGGTGTCTCGGGGCGCGGTGTAGGTGCGGCCATACCCCACGTGGGCACCAGCGGGAACGTCTTGGATGGCCATGATCTCGGCACGCCAACTCATGACGCGGCGCAAATCCAAGGGCTTGGCTCCCGGCGTGGCTTCGTAGCGCATGCGGACTTCTGGCGTGGGCCACATGCCGTAACTGGCGATGCCCACGCGCACCAAGTCCCGTCGCAATTCTGGGTGCACCAAGGCGGCGCTGCTGGAACTGACGTGCTTGACGGGCACGCCCAATCCGCGCGCCTCCAGGGTCCGTTCCACCTCGTCAAAGACCGCCAATTGCTGGGCGATGCGTTCGGCGTTGCGGTGGTCCTCGGCACCACCTAGGTGCGTGCAGAGGCCGCGCACCTCGATGCAGTCGTGCTCCGCCGCCGCTTCGGCCACGGCCAGGACGTTTTCGGGAACGAGGCCGGTGCGAAACATCCCGGTCTCCACTTCCAAGTGGACGCGCAGGGGGCCGTTGTCCTTCGATGCATGGGCTGCCGCGAGGCAATGCTCCCAATCGGCGATGTCGTTGACCCAGGGCTCCATGCCGTGGCGGGCCGCCCACGCATGGCTCTGGGGATCCATGTGCCCCATGATTTGGATGCGGCTGCCATGGCTTGCCTGCTCCACGTGCCACGCCTCGTGGGCCGAGAACACGGCGAATTCGTCGACGCCCGCGGACTCCGCAATCGGCACCACGCTCTCCACGCCGTGCCCGTATGCGTCGGCCTTCACCACCATCGCCATCGTGGCCGGCGCGAAGACCTCCCGCAGTTGGCGGACGTTGTGGCGCAACGCGGCCGCGTCGATCTCGATGCGGCTCCCCGTGGGTGGCGGTCCGCTCATGCGCTCCCCAAGGCACGCCACAGGCGCACGCCGGTGTCAATCAGTTCGTCGGGGAACTCGTAGTCGTCGTCATGGAGTGGGGGATGGTCGGTGCCGGCACCGAGCCCAACGAGCGCGCCGCCCCAGCGCTGCACCGCATGGCCCACGTCCTCACTCCAAGCAAATGGCTTGTCCAAACGCCGCACCGACAGGCCGGCCGCCTCCGCGACTTGGGCCACGTGGCGCTGGGCCTCGTCGCTGTTGGGCGTCTCCGGAAACGGATCCACGTCCTCGTGGGCGACGTCCAAGTCCGTGTCGGGCCGCCAGCGTTGGCGCATGGATTCCACGTCGGCGTCGCTGCCGCGCAACGTCGCGGCCACGATGCCCTCGCCGGGGCTGGTGCCATACGCCTCCTCCCCCAAGCGCACGTGAACCAACGTCGCCAACGCATGCGGGCCCAAGCCGTCGGGCAGGGACTCCACGGCGCCCGCCAAGCGAGCCATGTCCGCAAACGGGTTGCGGCCCTCCTGGGGGCTGGCTGCGTGGGCTTGCCGGCCTTGGAAGCGCCATCGGATGCCGACGCTGGCCAACGCACCGGGACCCACCAGCACCTCGCCCAGGGCGTGCCCGGGGACGTTGTGGAACGCGTATGCGGCCTCGATGGGCAAGCTCGTCAATCGGTCGTCCTGGAGGCAACGCGCCATGCCGGAGCCATCTTCTTCGGCCGGTTGGAACAAGCCGACGACGCCGTGCTTCGGAGCCGCCGCCTGCAGTTTCAATAGGCCGCCGACGAGCATCGCCATGTGCCCATCGTGCCCGCACGCGTGGCGCGCTCCTTGCGGGTCGGGCAAGGCATCCAAGTCCGCGCGCAGCAACCGAGGGCGGGGCCCTGGAATCGTGGCCAAGACGCCGTGGCCGCCGACACCCGTCTGCACCTCCAAGCCCGCGTCCTCGAGCGTGTCCGCGATGCAGCGCGCGGTGCGCTCCTCGTGGCCAGAGCGTTCGGCCAGGTCGTGCAGGTCGTGGCGGAGCTGGATTAGGTCGACGGCAAGTTCCTCCGGGCGGAGATGCGCGTCCATCCGCTTTCAATGGTCCCCCGACGTGCCCCGGCCGCGGCCATCGCCTTTAAGGAGGTCCTGCCTCGCCCGCCAAGGAGATGGCAATCCAACGGGCCCTCCTATCAGTCCACGACAAGACCGGCGTCGTCGAGTTCGCCCAGCGGTTGGCCGACCAAGGCGTCGAGCTGGTCAGCACCGGTGGCACGGCGAAACTGCTGCGCGAGCAGGGCCTGACGGTCCTCGACGTCAGCGACCTCACCGGCTTCCCCGAAATGATGGATGGGCGCGTCAAGACCCTGCATCCCGTCATTGCGGGCGGCATTCTGGCCGTGCGCGACAACGAGGAGCACGTCTCGGCCATGGAGGCCAACCACATTGGCCCCATCGACTTGGTCTGCGTCAACTTGTATCCCTTCGAGCAGACCGCCGCCAGCGGCGCCGACCTGCCCGACCTGATTGAGCAGATTGACATTGGCGGCCCCAGCCTGATTCGGGCCGCGGCCAAGAACCACAAGCACGTCTTGGTGGTCACCAGTCCCGACCAATACGACGAGGTCAGCGAGGCCATCGCCACGGACTCCGTGGCTGGCGACCTGCGCCAAGCCCTTGCCTTGCGCGCCTTCCAACTGACGGCCCGCTACGATGCGGTCATCGCCCGCGCATTGAGCAAGCGCTTCGGCCTCACCGACTACCCCGAGCACTTGGTGTTCGCCTACGATCGCCGCGACGTCCTGCGCTACGGCGAGAACAGCCACCAACGCGCCGCCTACTACGAGAAGGCCGGCCCGCGCAACGTCATCGAGCCCAGCATCGTGCGCAGCGTGCAATTGCACGGCAAGCAACTGAGCTACAACAACATCCTCGACGCGGACTTGGCCTTGGAATCCGTCAAGGAATTCCCCGAGAAGCCGTGCTGCGTCATCATCAAGCACGCCACGCCGTGCGGCATCGCCACCGCGGACAGCCTCCAGCAGGCCTGGACCGATGCCCTGGCCTGCGATCCATACTCTCCGTTTGGTGGCGTCGTGGCCATGAACCGCGAAGTCACCATCGAGGTCGCCGAGGAACTCAGCAAGTTGTTCCTCGAGATCGTCATCGCGCCCAGCTTCAGCGACGACGCCCTGGAGCGCCTCAAGAAGAAGAAGAACCTGCGTCTACTGGCGGTGCCCGGCTTGGCCGACGAATACCACCGCAGCGGCACGCAGATTCGCAGCATCACCGGCGGCCTGCTCGTCCAGGACCGCGACCTCAAGCCCTACAACGTCGACGACTGGAAGACCGTCACCAAGACCCAACCCACGCCGGAACAGGTCGAATCCATGGTCTTTGCAGCGCGCTGCGTCAAGGCGATTCGCAGCAACGCTGTCGTCTTCGTGCAAGGCACCAAGACCGTCGGCATCGGCGGCGGCCAGACTGCCCGCGTCGACTCCACGTTCATCGCCACCCACAAGGGCGGCGAAAACATCCAAGGCAGTGTCATGGCCAGCGACGCGTTCTTCCCCTTCCGGGACGCCGTCGATGTGGCCGCCGAGCACGGGGTCACCGCCATCGTGCAGCCGGGCGGCAGCATCCGCGACGACGAGGTCATCGAGGCCGCCGACGAACACGGCATCGCCATGATGTTCAGCGGCCAACGCTCGTTCCGTCACTGAGCAAAGCCTTCAAGCGGCGCACCGTCGCCGAAGCGTGGGCATCCGCATCGCCGTCCTGGCCTCTGGCCGGGGCAGCAACATGGACAGCATCCTCGAGCACATCGACGCCGGCCGAATCGACGGCCAGGTCACGTTGCTTCTGAGCGACAAGCCCGGCGCACCGTGCCTCGAGAAGGCCCGCGCCGCCGGCGTCCCGGCCGTCGTCGAACTCCCCGTCGAATCCGGCGAGAAGCGCGCCGAGTACGATGCCCGCCTCGTGGAGGTCTTGCAAGCCGAAGCCCCCGACCTGGTGGTCTTGGCTGGCTTCATGCGCATCCTGACCCCCACGTTCTGCGACGCCTTCGCCGGCCGCATCATCAACATCCACCCCGCCTTGCTGCCCAGCTTCAAGGGCGCCCACGGCATCCGGGACACCCTGGCCGGCGGCGCCAAGCTCGCCGGGTGCAGCACCCACTTCGTCACCGCCGAATTGGATGGAGGTCCCATCATCCTGCAAGGTGCCCTGGCCATCCAACCAGACGACGACGAGGACCGCCTCGCCGCCCGCGTCTTGCCCCTCGAACACCAGCTCCTGCCCCGCACGGTGCAACTGTTTGCCGAGGGCCGCATCGCCCCCGTCGGCTCCATCGCTCCGGGGCCCAGCTGGCACGGCCAAGTCGACCCCGTCCCCGGCGCCCTCTACCCTGCCGCGTTCTGATGGACTACGACGACGCCTTGGAATGGTTGTATGGCCGGCAGGCGCTGGGCATCAAGCTCGGCTTGGACAAAGTGGAACGGCTGCTGCAAGGCATCGGGTCCCCACAGGACGGCATGGACATCGTGCACGTCGCCGGCACCAACGGCAAGGGCAGCGTCTGCCGCCTCGTGGCCGGCGCCCTGCACCGGGCAGGCCACCGCACGGGCCTCTTCACCAGTCCGCACCTGATCCACTTCACGGAGCGCATCCGCATCGATGGCCACGACATCCCCCGCGACGCCGTGGCCCGCGGCTTGCAGACGTTGCGCCCGGTCGTCGAGGCACTGGATGCCGACGACCAGCCCCCGACGTTTTTCGAGATCAACTTCGCTTTGGCCATGTGGTGGTTCCGCGACCAAGGCGTGCAATGGGCCGTCCTGGAAACCGGCATGGGGGGTCGCCTCGATGCCACCAACGTGGTCGACCCACGCCTCACCATCATCACGAACGTGGGCCTGGATCACCAACGATACTTGGGTGGCGACTTGGCCAGCATCACCGCCGAGAAGGCGGGCATCATGAAGCCCGGCGTGCCCCTCGTCACCGGCGCCACCGAAGGCCCGCTGGCCGTCCTGACGACCCTCAGCCATGGCGTGGGCGTCCCCATGAGCATCGTGGGCCAAGACTACCAACTCTTGCCCGACGTCAATGGCTTCACGCTCATCCACCCCGGCGGCGAGGCCCACTACGATGTCGCCATGGCCGGGGAACACCAACTCACGAACGCCGCCATCGCCGTCGCCGCGTGCGACGCTCTGCGCGCCCGCGGCGTCTCCGTTCCAACAACCGCCGTGCAAGCAAGCCTGGCCGAAGAACGGGTCCCGGGGCGCATGGAGGAACTCAGCTACGACACGGGCAGCCAATTGGTCCCCGTCTTGCTGGACGGTGCACACAACGTGGACGCCGCCCAGGCCCTGCGCTACCACCTGGGCCGGCGCGACGAAGGCGGCTTCGGGCTCGTCGTGGGCTTCAGCGCCGACAAAGACTGGCACGACATGCTGGACCAATGGATGCCCTTGGCGGCCCACGTGTACGTCGTGCCCCTGCGCAACAACCGCAGCGCCGACATCGACCAAGTCATGGAGCATGTCCGGCGCGCCGGCTTCTTCACCACGCCATGCGCCGACGCCGCCGAAGCACTCCAGCACGCCGCCCAACACGAACGCATCGTCGTGGCGGGCAGCCTCTTCCTGGTCGGTGAAGCCCGCGCCGTCTTGACCGGGGAATCGCTGGAGGA
Source organism: Thermoplasmatota archaeon (assembly GCA_041636435.1). GTDB lineage: Archaea > Thermoplasmatota > E2 > JACPAO01 > JAHFTW01 > JBFGSX01. The sequence goes on along the minus strand of JBFKTF010000061.1, from coordinate 4,065 downwards.
AGTGCGTGGCAACCAATAGGCCATGGATTGACCCAATCGATGCATACGCGGCCCTGCGCGACCTGGGCGCCGTGCTGCTGGATGGACGCGGCGACCACCCGGATGCCGGCCTCAGCATCATCGGCTTGTCCCCCGCTTGGACCGCGACCATCGACGACGGGCTGACCATTCGACACGCCGACGGGCGCACCGAGCACCGCGACGGCGAACCCCTGGCCCTGCTGCGGGAACTCTGCACCGGCATGCGCCGCGACGTGCAGGAAGCCGACCCGTTCACTGGAGGCATCATGGGCAGCATTGGCTACGAGTTCCTCCACGCCATCGAGCCCACCTTGCCTCGCCGCCGAGCCAACACGCCCGATGCGTGGCTGCGCCTGTGCCGCGATGCCGTCGTCATCGACCACGTGCGCCAAGAGACCCGCATCTGGATTGACGAGGACGACACGGCCCCCGAGCGCCGCCGCGACATCCTCGCCCGCTTGGATGCCGCCATCCCCATCGAGGCCCCCGCGGCACCCGCCGCCGCCGCGTGGAGCGCGAGCCTCGATGCCGCCGCCCACGCGCAGCAAGTGCAGCGCCTGCGGGAACTGATTGCACAAGGCGACTTGTTCCAAGCCAACATCGCCACGCGATTCTCGAGGCCCTTGGACGCGGACCCCGTGCGGTTGTTTCGCGCCATCGTGCAAGCCAATCCCAGCCCCTTCATGGCGCTCATCGAAGCCGACGACCACGCCATCGTCAGCGGCTCACCCGAACGGTTGCTGGACGTCCGGGACGGGCGCATCACGACGCGGCCCATTGCCGGCACGCGACGCCGCGGCCGCGACACGGCCGAAGACGACGCCCTGGAACAGGAACTGCGCTCGGATGCCAAGGAACGCGCCGAGCACACCATGCTCGTCGACCTGCTGCGCAACGACATCGCCAAGGTCAGCGTCCCCGGCACAGTCCACGTCCCCGAAGAGGCCAGCATCGAACGCTACAGCCACGTCATGCACTTGGTGAGCCGCGTCGATGGCCAAGTGCGCCCCGGCACCGACTTCGTCGATTGGCTGGCCGCCCTGTTCCCCGGCGGCACCATCACGGGCGCCCCCAAGCACCGCGCTTGCCTGCGCATCCACGAAGCCGAACCCGTCGCGCGGGGCCCGTACACCGGATCGGCGGGGTACCTCAGCTGGAGCCACAACGCGCAGTGGAACATCATGATCCGCACCCTCGTCCTCCAAGATGGCGAGGCCCACGTGCACGCCGGTGGTGGCATCGTGGCCGACTCCGTCGACGGCAACGAATGGGAAGAAGCAGGCCACAAAGCCCAGGCCCTGCTGGACGCGGCCACGGGACGCCCTGCCCCCAGCCCAGGCCGCATCGGCGACGTCCAAACCTTCGAACAGTGGCGCCCCGCCACGCCCGGGCACGTCGAGGCCCGGGTGCTGGTCATCGACAACTACGACTCCTTCACGTACAACCTCGCCGACCAATGCGCCAGCCTCGGCGCCCAAGTCGTCGTGGTCCGAAACGACGCCGACTGGCGCGCAGCGGCCGCCGACCTGGAGCCGACGCACATCATTTTGAGCCCCGGGCCGGGCCGCCCCGAAGACAGCGGAGCGAGCTTGGAGGTCCTGCGCGATGGGCCCGACGTGCCGGTCCTGGGCGTCTGCCTGGGCCACCAGGCCATGGGCCACGTCACCGGCGCCCGCATCGACGTCGTCCCCCCGGTGCATGGCAAACCCGCCATGGTGCACCACGACGGCTGGTTCGACCCCATCCCGTCCCCATTCCAAGCCGCACGGTACCACAGCCTCATCGTCGCCCGCAACGGGCTGCCCGATGCGTGGCACGTGGATGCGTGGCTCGAGGACGGTACGATCATGGCCATGCACCACACCCAGCGGCCGTGGATGGGGCTGCAGGTCCACCCGGAGTCGATTTGTACGCCGCAGGGGCTCGACATCCTGACGAGGTTCCTCGATGGACGCTTTGGCCCACGTTGATGGTCGCATCCTGCCACTGAGCCAAGCACGCATCCCGTTGGATGACCGCGGCCACTTGCTGGGTGACGGCCTCTTCGAGACCATGCGCGTCCACCACGGCGCCGTCGTGGCCCGCGCACTGCACCTGCAGCGGTTGCGCCGCGGCATGCAGGTCCTGGGCCTGGAGGCCGACGTGGAGCCCACCATCGACGCCCTGGCCCACGCCGCACCCGAGGCACGCCTGCGCATCCAGGTCACCCGCGGCCGCATGGATGGCATCGGCGACGGCACCGCACCCAGCGTCACCGGCATCGCCACCGACTTCCAAGCCCGCCACGAGCCAGTCCACTTGGTCACCAGCGCCATCCGCCTGCAACGAGACAGTCCCCTGGCCGGACTCAAGCTCCTCAGTTTCCAGCCCTACTTGCACGCCCGCCGCGAAGCCCGCGCCGCCGGCGTCGACGATGCCTTGCTCCTCAACGATGCCAACCGTGTCGCCGAAGCCAGCACAAGCAACGTCATCGCCCTGGTCGATGGCCAAGTCCACGCACCCGGCCCCGCCGAAGGCGCCGTTGACGGCGTCACCCGTCGCCGGCTCCTCGGTGGCATGGAGCGCGTCCACGACTCCTTGACGCCGGAGGCGTTGCGGCGAGGCGAAGCGGTCCTGGTCAACACCAGCGGCGTGCGTCCCATCGCATCCGTGGATGGCCATCGCCTGGACCGCACGGCATGGACGCAGACGATGCAGGAGGCCTGGGCATGACGTGGACCCTGTACTCCGCCCATGGCCGCGAACGGGACGTGGACCAATGCCTCGTCATGGGCATCCTCAACGCGACGCCCGACTCCTTCAGCGACGGCGGCGCCCTGGCACGGGATCTGGATGGCGCCATCGACGCCATGCTGCGCGCCGGAGCGGACATCCTCGACGTGGGCGGCGAATCGACTCGGCCCGGCCATGCGCCGGTCTCCGCCGAGGAAGAAATCCGCCGCGTGGTGCCCGTCATCCAAGCCATCCGCCAACGCAGCGACGCCTGGATCAGCATCGACACCAGCAAGGCCCGCGTCGCCGCGGCCGCACTCGATGCCGGGGCGGACTTCGTCAACGACGTCACGGGCCTCGGCGACACCGCCATGGCCCGCATCGTCCGGAACCGGGGATGCTCCATTGTCCTGATGCGCCACGCCGACTGCCACGGCGACATCGTCCGCGCCGCCAAGCAAGAGCTTCGGGCCCTCTTGGTGCGCGCCCGTGCCTCCGGCATCTCCGATGCCCAGGTGGTCCTCGATGCCGGACTCGGCTTCGGCGCACGGCCGGGGCCCGACGTGGCGGACAACCTGGCGTTGCTGGATGGCACGGCCGAGCTCGGCATGGGCTACCCGGTGCTCGTCGGGCACAGCCGCAAGCGATTCGTTGTGCAATGGGCCAACGTGGAGGGTCCCATCCATGCCGACGGCGCCAGCGCTGAGCTCAGTCGCCGGGCAATGGATGCGGGCGCGGCCATCGTGCGGGTGCACGATGTGGCCGCCACGAAGCAAGCGCTTCAGTGATTGTGCTCGTCGTGGCCGTGGTCGTCGTGACCATGGTCGTCGTGGCCGTGGTCGTCGTGGTGGTGCCCATCGTCACCAAAGGCGCCACCGGGCGCCAGCACGGGGCTCCGGCGGGCACCGTAGTCGTCGCCCAGGACCTCATCGGCCGGGCTGGTGATCTCCAGGACCTTGACCACAAACTCGACGTCGCGGCCCACCAACGCGCCAATGGCGCTGGCGTATTGCCACACAACCTCGTCGCCTTCCGTGCCCACGGAGCGGTACGTGCCGTCTTCCAGGCCCAGCGGCGCGGGGCTGAAGGGGCTGCTCTGGATGGTGAAGACCTCGCCGGGGACCAGCACCAATTCGAAGCGGTAGTCATCGCCTAGGACGCGGGCGACCACTTGGCCGCCCACGACGCTGGCGTCGAACTCTTGGTCCGGCTGCACCAACAAGCGGGCTTGCACCTCGTTGTCGTCGATGGCGGTCACTTCGGCTTCGAAGAGGTTGTTGAATTGGAAGACCTGGCCCATTTCGGGGGTGCCCAGGTTCTGCTCGAACGTGT
>JBFKTF010000060.1:0-10478 GCA_041636435.1 Thermoplasmatota archaeon | reverse complement strand
TTTCCCCCAACCCTTATATTTGAGGCCGCGTCGCGCAGCCTGCAATCCTGAGCCAGGGCCCTGCCCTGCCAGGAATAGGAGTCACTTTCCATGGTCGCCACCACCAAGAAGCTCGGACCCGCCGGCCGCTACGGCGCTCGCTACGGTAGCCTCGCCCGCAAGCAGGTCACCACCGTCGAGCGTGTGCAGCGCAAGAAGCACACCTGCAACCGCTGCGGTGCCGACGCCGTGGTGCGCATCCACACCGCCATCTGGGAATGCCGCAAGTGCGAGTACCAGTTCGCTGGCGGTGCCTACGTCCCCCAGACCGGCGCTGGCAAGGGCGCCCAGAAGGCGCTCAAGGGCATCAGTGACAAGCTGATCCGCGGCGAGCAGATGGACGAGGACGTCAGCTTCCACCACGCCCTGGAAGAAGTCGAGGAAGAAGGCGACGCCTGATGGCCTACTACAAGTGCGGTAGCTGCAAGAAGCGCGTCGAATTCAACGCGCAGAACATCGGCATCCGCTGCCCCTACTGTGGTGCCAAGGTGTTCTACAAGGAACGCCCCGCCACCGCCAAGGCCGTCAAGGCCGAGTAGGATGGACGCCCAGGTCGCCCTCGATCTGGGAGACCCTCGCGTCGCCGAGGCCGTCCACGTCGCATTGGGCCCAGAAATGGACGAAGGGCCGGAAGGCTCCAGCGTCCAGCTCCAACGCGACGGGACGCGCCTCGTGGCCGACATCCAAGCCCAGGACCTGTCCACGCTGCGCGCCGCCATGAACAGCTTCGTCCGCCTCGCGGACGCCGCCCGCCGCGCCGCCAGCTGACGCCCGTTGCGCAACAACCCCCAAATAGGTCCAGCCCCAGCGGAGCCCATGCGCCCATTCCTCGTGGCCCTCCTGCTCGCCGTCGTCGCGTTCGCCGGTTGCGCCGAGACCGCCGACATCGCCCCTGTCCCCGTGCAGGACACCGACGAACCCGTCGTCGAAGACGTCAACGAGACCACGGTCATCGAGATGTTCGAGATCAGCGTCGTCGCCGAGAACGCCACCGCGGGCACCCCGTTCAACGTCACCATCGACAGCTTCCTGCCGGCCGACGCTGCCAGCAACGCCACCTGGATCGTCGCCGCCAACGGCACCGATCTGGCCAACGGCACCGGCCTTCCCGCCACCGTGGCCCTGAACCTCACCGAAGGCAACCACACCATCGACGTCCACGTCATGGCCGACGGGTACGAGGACGCCTTCTCCAGCCTGAACATCACCGTGGCCCTGGGCGAAGAACCGTTTGCCGAGCCCATGGAACACATCTTCGAGGGCTCCGTCAGTGGCCTCCTGCCCAACGCCGGTCTGCGCAGCTGCGACACCGGCGACCAGACCTTCGACGTCGCCGTCGACGGCCGCTACCACGCGCTGCGCTTCACCATGGACGCCGACGATGGACTACAAGGCGCGGATCTGGACTGGACCATCCGCGGTCCCGGCGGGGAGAGCCACTCCTCCGACGCCATCGGCAACGAATCCCCCAAGCAATTCGACCTGCCCAGCAAGGGTGCCTGGACCGTCACCGTGCACTGCTACACGTCGTTTGGCGACAACGACTTCACCGTCACCGCCGCGCTCTCTTGAAGGAAGCGCCAACAAGCCCCAAATATCGGTAGGCCAAGATAGGGTGCATGCGCACCCTCTGTGTGGTCGCGCTGTCGGTGATGGTCCTCCTAAGTGGATGCGCTGACAGCCCAGACACCACCCCCGACTCCACCAGCGAATCCCCCCAGGACGCTGGGGTGGCCAGCGACGCCAACGCCACCGTCGAGCCCGACGTGGAGCCCGTGAACCTGGCTCCTGAAGCGTTGCTGGGCATCGAAGGCTTCAACGCCACCGACCTGGCCAACGGCACCGTCAACGTGACGGTCCCCGCGACCCTCAACTTCACCCTCGACGGCAGCGACGCCGAAGGCCAGAACCTCACCTGGCAACTCGCCATCAATGGCACCCAGATCGCCAACGGCACCGAATTGCCCGCCATCGCCAACCACACCTTCGAGAGTGCTGGGCTGGTCAACGTCACCTTCGCCGTCAGCGACGGCATCAACACCACCACGGTGCTCTTGGTCCTCAACGCCACCTTGGGCGCCGCGCCCGAACCGACGCTGCTGGCCGAGTTCAGCAACAGCGGCATCATTGGTGGCGCATACGCCTTGAAGGGTGAGCCCGACTTCGCCCACCTCTGCCCCGGCTTCAACGCCGGCCAGAGTGGCTACGGCTGCGTCTTCGTCGAATACGACGCCGAAACCATCGGCATGCCCGCCATTGTCACCACCGACGCCGGCAACCTGCGCCTGGCGTTCTGGGACGAATGCAGCGCCCTCGGCCACGGCGTCGCCTGGGCAGAAGGCAGCAGCGGCCTGGCCATCGAATTGCCCGACGCGGGCTGCATGGTCGCCTGGAGCAGCAGCATCGGCGACTGGGGCAGCACCAAGACGTTCACCATCTCGGTGTACGACTTCTTGCTCTGAGTGCAAGCAACTCCCTTTTCCTCTCCTTCACTTCAGCTTGGTGACCATGCTCCTTAAGTGCGCCTCGAAGGCGTCGAGGCCATGCGCATTGTTCTGCTGATGCTTCTGATTGCATCCCTTTCCGGCTGTGCAGCCGTCGACGAATACGTCGAACCGGCACCGCAGCCCGAGCCCCAACCCGAGCCGGCCCCCGTCCAAGACGTGGACAACGGCACCGACGCTCCCGAGAACGTGACCGCGGAGCCCGTCGAGGACCTGGTGCCCCAACTCAACGTCACGCTGAGCGCCATCAATGGCACCGCCCCGCTCCTCGTCAACATCACCATCGATGCCAGCGACGACTCCGAGACGCTCTCCTGGATCGTCTTCGTGGATGGCAACGAAACCCACAACGGAACCGAAGTGCCCACCACCGTCAACCACACCTTCGAGGCCGGCAACTGGAGCCTCGTTGTGCGCCTGACGGATGGGAACCACACGGTCTCCGACATCCAGACCATCCACGCCATGGCACCCGAGGCGGGCGAAGTGCAGGAACTGGCGGGCAGCTACATCCTGGGTGCACATGGTTGCGTGAACAACGCCTATCCAAACGATGCCACGGGTACTACGTTCTACTTGGGGGCGGTCGAAACGCACACCTTCGGCAAGCCGTTTGAAGCGGTCTTCTCCGGCACCGGCCCCGTAAAAGACTACACCGTCTACTTCTGGAAGGATGGCGACCCGGCCGGCAGGTTCACCGTGGAAGAATCGACGGTCACCGGCACCGTGCCGGATGGCGCGACGGACGTGTTCCTCAATTCCTGCGGCGGGGGCGACGTGTCCGTTGCCTACCGTGCTGGGGACATCTAGCCCCACCCAACCCCTTTTTACCCCCTCCTTCTGGCCGCGACTTGCCCATGGCAACTGTTTCGGAGCACCTCCTTCGGTGTGGTGCGGTCCGGTTTGGTCGGTTCACCTTGACCAGTGGTCAGGAATCGAACTACTACGTCGACGTGAAGGCCGCCACCACGGACCCCACGGTCCTGCGCCCCATCGCCGTCGAGATGGCCGCCATCGCCGCCGAGCACGGCCCGTTCGATGCCGTCGCCGGCATGGAACTCGGCGCCGTCCCCATCGCGACTGCCGTCAGCCTCGAAGCGGGTCTGCCGCTGCTCGTCGTCCGCAAGGGCGAACGCAAGCACGGCACCGGCAAGCGCATCGAAGGCCGCGACCCCCAGGGCCTCAAGGTGTTCGTCGTCGAGGACGTCACCACGACCGGCGGCTCGACCGTCGAATGCATCGAAGTCCTGCGCGAAGCCGGCGCCGAAGTGACCATCGCCAGCAGCGTCGTCGACCGCGAATCCGGCGCCTCCGAGCGCTTCTCTGCCATGGACGTGAAGCTCATGCCACTCGCCACCGCCAGCCAACTGCTTGACACGCCCGAAGCCAAGCAAGCCCTCGCCGAGGTGGACGCATGAAGGTCGTCCTCGTCGGTGGCGGCGCCCGCGAACACGCCATGGCCGCCGCGCTGTGCCGCAACTCGGACGTCGAGCTGCTGAGCGTGATGAAGCACCGCAACCCCGGCATCGCCCGCCTCGCCTCCGAGGTCTTCCAACACGACGAACTGGACGTCGACGCCATCGTCGCCTGGGCCAAGGAACAAGGCGCCGAGATGGCCCTCATCGGCCCCGAAGCCCCCGAAGAAAAGGGCTTGGCCGACGCCCTCAACGCCGCCGACATCCCCACCGCCAGCCCCACCAAGGCCGCGGCCCGCATCGAGACGGACAAGGCGTTCATGCGCCAACTCATGGACGACCACGACGTCCCCGGCCGCCTCGGGCACCACTACTTCGACGACAAGGCCGCCGCCCTGGCGTTCTTGGACGAACACGGCCCCGTGTGGGCCATCAAACCCGTCGGCCTGACCGGCGGCAAGGGCGTCCAAGTCCACGGCGACCACTTCCAAGACGTCGACGGCGCCAAGGAATACGCCGCCAGCATCTTCGACTCCGGCACCGGCGGCGGCGCCCTGCAATTTGAAGAACTGGCCGTGGGCGAGGAATTCACCGTCATGGGCTTCACCGACGGCCGCACCGTCCTGCCCATGATCGCCGTCCAAGACCACAAGCGCCTGCGCGAAGGCGACCAAGGCCCCAACACGGGCGGCATGGGCAGCTACTCCCAAGGCGATGGCCTCCTGCCATTCCTGACGCGCGGCGAATTCAACGACGCCGTGCAAATCCTGCAAGCCATCGTCGAAGCCCTCGCAGCCGAAGGCTGCCCCTACACGGGCGCCATCTACGGCCAATTCATGCTGACCGCCGATGGCCCCAAGGTCATCGAAATCAACGCCCGCTTCGGCGACCCCGAAGCGATGAACGTCTTGCACTTGCTGGAGACCGACTACCTGATGCTCAACCAGGCCATGGTGGCCGGCGAATTGGAGCGCCGCAAGGTCAGTTTCCGCCAGAACGCCACCGTCGTCAAGTACGTCGTCCCCACGGGATACGGCGACGGCAAACCCACCCCAGGCCACCCCATCGTAGTCGACGAAGACGCCATCCAGGAACTCGGCGCCACGGTGTACTACGCCAGCATCGACGAAACCCCGGATGGCCTGCGCACCCTCACCAGCCGCACCCTCGGCGTGCTGGGTGAAGCCGACACCATCAGCGAGGCCGAAGCCATCGTCGAGAAGGCGTTGCAACACATCGACTGCGACCACATGGTCGTGCGCCACGACATCGGCCGCCCCGAGCTCATCGAGAAGCGCATCGCCCACATGAAGCGCGTGCGCGAACAATCCACCGAGGCCATCCATGGCTGATCCAGTCGTCTACTTCGCGGGCACCGCCGGCGCGGGCAAGTCCACCATGGTGGCCATGATGGAGAAGTGGTGCAAGGACCACGCGCTCTCCACGCTCACCATCAACCTCGACCCCGGTGCCGAGGAGTTGGCCTACCAGCCCGACATCGACATCCGCGAGAAAATCATCCTGAGCGACATCATGGCCGAGCACGGCTTGGGCCCCAACGGCGCCCAAATCGCGGCCGCCGACATGATCGCCCTGGATCTGGAGGACCTGCGCGACGAGATGGAATCGTACCGCGCCGACATCACCCTCATCGACACGCCCGGCCAAGTGGAGCTCTTCGTGTTCCGCCACGCCGGCAAGCACCTCGTCGAGAACCTCGCCCCCGGTCGCAGCGTCCTGGCCTACGTCATGGACCCCTTCCTGGGCCGCACCGCCACGGGCTTTGCCAGCCAACTCATGCTGGCCGCCAACACCCTGTTCCGCTTCCAAGAACCGCTCATCCCGGTGCTCAGCAAGGCGGACCTCATCGACGACGAATCGATGCACACCATGGTCAGTTGGGGCGCCGACGGCGAAGCCCTCGAGCAAGACATCATCCAGGAAGCTCCCGGCATGGACCGCGAACTGGCCGCCAACGTGGCCCGCTTGCTGGACTCCATGGGTGCCGAGCAGACGCTGATTCCCATCAGCGCCGTGGACAACACCGGATTCGACGACCTGTACGCCCAAGTGCAAGCGGTCGTGGGACAATCCGAGGATTCCACTCCCGAATACGACACGTTCCTGCCGCAAGGCACCGACGAAGTCTAGTCGCAGGCCCTTGGGTCCGACGCCAGTAGGCATTATCCCTGAGTGACGATACAACCCTGTGCGGACATGGCTCGTCCTCGTTCTCCTGCTGGTGCCCAGCGTGGCGGCCCAGGAGGATCCGTTGTCGGACGAACAACGCGCTTGGCTGGACGAGCATGGACCCATTCGCATCGCCGTACCCGGGGCCACGCCCCCCGTGGGCTTCGTCGAGGGCGGCCAGGCCACGGGCATGTTCCCGGACCTGGTCGAGCTGGCGGCCTTGAAGGTCGGCGCGAGCATCGAATTGGTCCCCGTCCAGTTCCTCGACGACATTGCACCCATGTTGGACGCAGGCGAGGTGGATGTGGTCGGGCCATTGGCCGCGCGGCCAGACTTGGAGGGTCGGGCGTCCACGGACACGGTCGCTTGGATTCCAACGGTGTTCGTTACCAGTGGAGCCCATCCCGAATTCGTCGACGTGGCCGACATCACCGGCCGCACCAGCACCTTGCCGGGCTCGCCCATGGAGCAGCAGCTCTTCACCTCGTTCCCGCACCTGGATTATGTGCGCACGGAGAACGCCACCCAGGGCATTGCCATGCTGGCCGCCGGCGACCTGGACAGCTACTACGGTCCGCTCGTGTTCTTGGGGTTCGCCGCACAGCAGCAAGGCTTCGAATCGTTCCGTCCTGTGGGTGAAGCGCAAGATGTGGTGGAGGTCCGCCTATGGGCCCCGTCGGATTCCATCCCGCTCTCCATTTTGCAAGAAGGCATCGCGCGCATGACGGACGATGAGATGCGCATCATCCATGTGAAGTGGTCTGGCTTTGACCTCACGGACCCCACGCCAGAACCTGCATCGCCCCCCGGATGGCTCATCGGCCTCGGGCTTGCGTTCGCGGTCGTAGTGGTCGTGGCATGGGCCTGGGTGGTGGTTCTCCGGCAACGCGTCGCGGCCGCCACGCACGACCTGCGGCGCCTCAACGACGAACTGGAGGAACGCATCGCGGAGCGCACCCGACTGTTGGAGAGGCGCTCAGCCCAAGTCGAGGCCAGCAACGAACGCCTGGAGCGCTTCGCCTACATGGCCAGCCACGACCTGCAAGCGCCCTTGCGCCACATCGCCAGCTTCTCCGAGTTCCTGCGCGACGACCTGGAAGGCAAACTGGAGCCCGAAGACGAAGAGAACCTGCAAGGCATCCAAGATGGCGTGCAACGCATGCGTGACCGCATCCAGGCCCTGCTGACGTTCAGTCGCGTCCAGAACGTCGAGATGCACATGGTCGATGTGGCCATGGGGGCGGTCGTGGACGATGCACTCAAGGATCTGCAATCGGCCATGGATGAGGCCGGGGCCACCGTCAAGATTGGTGCCCTGCCCACCGTGCGCGGCGACAAGGCATTGCTCGGGCAAGTGATGCAGAACCTATTCGAGAACGCCTTGCGCTACCGAAGCGAAGCGCCCCTCACCATCGACGTCCACGGCGACGACGAACCATCCTGGCACGTCGTCCACGTGGTCGACAATGGTCGCGGCTTCCCATCGGAGAGCGCCGAACGAATCTTCGGGATGTTCAAGCGCCTGGCCCACGACGAAGGAGGCAGCGGCATCGGCCTGGCCGTGTGCCGGGTCATCATCGAACGCCACGGGGGCACCATTGAAGCAGGTGGTAGCCCCGGCGAGGGCAGCACCTTCACCATCCGCCTACCCAAGCAACCCAATCCCCGGGAGAATCCATGACCGAAGCACAACCCATCCGACTGCTTCTTGTTGAAGACGACGAAAACGACGTCCGCATCACGAAGCGTGCCCTGGCCAAGACCAAGACCCACTTTGACATGGACGTGGTGCGCAATGGCCGGGAGTGCCTGGATTACCTGGAACATGCCTCCAGGTTGCCCGACCTCATCCTCCTGGACATGAACATGCCCGTGATGGATGGGCATGAAACCCTCGGGCACCTCAAGGCACACGACACCTGGAAGAAAATCCCCGTGGTGGTGCTGACCACGAGCCAAGCCGACGAAGACATCGCCCGAGCCTACACCCAGCAGGCCGCATGCTACATCGTGAAGCCCGTGGAGTTCTCCAAGTTCGAACGGGTCGTCCAAACCATTGAGGACTTCTGGTTCACGGTCGTCCGGCTGCCCAAGCAATGAAGATTCTCTTGGTCGAAGACACCCGCGTCGACCGGCGCATCGCCGAGCACCGGCTGCATGGAATCATGGACGTGGAGATTCTGGAGGCCAACGACCTGGCCCAAGCGCTTGGACTCGCCGACCAGGCCGACGTGGTCTTGGCCGACCTGGGCTTGCCCGATGCGGAGCCAGAGCAAACCATCGCGGCCCTTGCCGCCACGGGGCACCCACGCATCGTGTTCTTCACGGGCGACCCACGGCTCCAGGAGCAGGCCCGGGCCGCCGGTGCCCGTGTGGTCTCCAAGGACGACGACGACGACGCGTGGCGCGCGGCCCTGCGTTAGCGCAGGTACTCGGCGCCCAGGGTCTTGACGCGCTCGATGGCGGCCTTGGCTTGGGCCTCGTCGCCGGAGGCGCGGATGATGATGTGCCCTTTCTGCGGATACGATCCAATGGTGACCTGGGGAAAATCCCGCTCCAAGTCGGTCAGCACCTGGAAGAATCGGGACTCTTCCGTGTAGAGCACCACTTGTTCCACGTGCTTGGGTGGGCCCGATTCCAAGAGCGGCACGACGCGGTCGTCGAACATTTGCTCGAATTCCCGTGGCACGCCGGGCAGGGTCACCAAGATGCGGTCGTTGTGGCGCACCAATGCGCCCAGGCACGTACCGTAGCGGTTGGGGACGCCCTCGCTGCCTTCAGGCAACTGGGCCATTTTCATGTGCCCCTCGTTGGGCTCGGCGACGCGGAAGTATCCCAGTTCGTGGCCCTTGCGGACATGGGTCTCCATCCATTGCTTGTTCTCGGGCGTCAATTCCAACTGCACGTCCAATGCCCGGGCCAAGCCCTCCATGGTGCGGTCGTCGGGCGTCGGCCCCAAGCCCCCGCTGGTGATGACGTAATCCACGTCCAAGTCATGCAGGAACCGGCGGATGCTGGATTCCACGTCGTCCACTTCGTCCGTGCAGGTCTCGATGCGACGCAACTCAATGCCGAGCTGCGTGCACCGCTTGGCCAACCAGTGGCTGTTGGTGTCCTGCGTGTGGCCGGCAAGGATTTCGTCGCCGATGACCAAGAGGCCGAGTCGCTTCACGACCGGTCAGGTGGCTCGTGGGGTTTGTCCCTTGCGCCGGCGCATCCACGTGGCGACCGCGATGAGGCCTGCCGCCATGCCCAACAGCACGAGCAAGCCGGTCGTGGGCCCGCCGATGTCGAAGGCGAAAACGATGGCGTCGATGGCCATGGCGATGCCGCTGACGAAGATGATGACCCGTTCCTTGAGCAGGACGCCGAGACCAATCAGCACGGCCAAGCCGATGGCGATGACCACTTCGTAGCCCCCATCGAAGCTGGGCTCGATGGATTCGGTGACCACCGTAATCCAAGCGATGGCGGCCGCGAGCGTCGTGGCACCCAGCCCTTCCATTTCCCACTTCAATTCCTGCATGCGGGTCCAGACAATGGTGCCTGCCAGGACCAGGCTGGCCACCACGAGCCACGCCCAACTGGCCTCGTCGCCCAAGCTCCATTGATCGCCAATGGTCTGGAACAATGCGATGGGGATGGCGACGGACATGACGCCCAACGCCAACAGCGGGACGAGGTGCGCCTTGTGGCGCCAACCGAGGATGGCGCCGCTGAACAGGACGGGTGCAAAGTAGAGCCAGTCCGCGATGGGTCGTGGCCCCATCAGGATGGCCGTGGGGACCAGCGTGGCAATCGCCAAGGCATCGCCCAATTCTTCTTGGCCGGCCATGCGGGTCGCCACGGCGATGCCGCCAAACAGCACGGCGAAGATGAGGAAGAAGAACCACGCGCTGTGGTCGCCTTGCAAGACGTCGTTCAGCTCCAGCAACCCGTACAGTGCCGCCGTGGCGGCACCCAGCATGACGCCGCCGATGGCGTAGAACGACTGCATCGCCAAGCTGGGGCTGCCTTCGTCCGCCACGGGGCCCAGGGTCTTCTGGATGTGGGCAAACGCTCCCTGCTTGAACATGCCCTTCTGCTCCCATTCGCGGGCGGCACGAAGTGCTGCGCGGGCATCGCTGCGACGCATGGCCGGATATGCTCCTGACCCACTTTTGAACTTGCCGAGCCCCCGCACGGCGCTTGTCGACAATGCTTGCAGGGGGTCTACGGCTGGGCGAAGTCCATCATCGCCGCCACCGCCGCGCCCTTGGGCAACGGGCAGCCAAGAGCCGCCATGGCGCCCTCAATGGCCGCCCAACCCGCCGCCAACTCGGTCCACGTG
>JBFKTF010000059.1:0-10527 GCA_041636435.1 Thermoplasmatota archaeon | reverse complement strand
TTTTGGCGGCCACCACATCCTCTTCCCTCCTTCTCCCTTTGATTTCTCAGCAGCCCGGCTGCAGCAGGGCTTCGAGCTCTCCCCAGTACACGGTGTCGAGGTACCCGTCGGCGTCGCCGGCTTCGAAGGCGTCCACGAACCCGAGGGCCGAATCGACGGTTTGACCCAGCAGTTCCATCTGGTCCAGGGACAACCCGTGGCGGCGGCCGCACTGTTCGAGGAGGGCGATGATGTTGCTGTCGATGGCGGAGTGTTGGAGTTCCAGGCTCATGTGTGGTCCCAACCACGCATGGGGGTTGGTCCGAGCCGCGAACGGGTGGAACGGTCACATATTCCAAGCTCCATGCCGACGCGTGGCGCGCGTCGCGGTGCTGGCATTGCTCCTGGCCATCAGCCTGGGCGCCGCCGTGGAGGCCACGTTTGCCGCGGAGGCCGGGTTCTCGGGGCGACGCCAAGATTGCACCGTGTGCCATGCGCCGACGTCGCCGGCGGCGACCGCCGTGCTGGACGGTTTGCCCACCACGTGGATGCCCGGCGAGCCCGTGACGCTACAGATTGCCGTGGAGGGCGGCCCCGATGCGTTGCCCGGCGGCCCGGCGGGTGGCTTCGAGTTGGAAGTGGAGTCCGGCACCTTGTCGGCACCTCCCGAGATGGAGGGCTTGCTTCGATTCGTGGGCGACACCATCGTCACGTACACCCCCGAAGGCACCGAACGCCGGTACTGGTCCGTGGTGTGGACGCCCGATGGGCCAGCCAAGGACCTGGGCGTGTGGTTGGCGGTGATGGCGGCCAACGGAAACCACCTGCAGCAACCCGGCATCGACGACGACGGCGAGAACGGCGACGCCACGGACACCCTGCACGCCGTGGTCCCGGCGGACCCCGCCGCGGTGGCGGCGTGGCTGGACACCCCCATGGAACCACCCCAAGCGGCGGCCATGCGCGATGGCGATCGGTGGATTGTGACGGGGCGCCACGTCGATCCGGAGGCAACGCATCTGGGGTACCGCATTGGGGGCGGTGCATGGCGCAGCCAAGCCACGGACCGCGATTGGCGCTTGGTTGCTCCTGGCGACGCGGACGCCATTGAGGTCCGCTCGGAAGGCGGCGGACGCGCGTCGCCACCGCTTGAGGTCGTATCACCCGGTGTCGAAGCGCCAGCACCCGCGTGGGCCGTGGGTGCCGCCCTGGGCGTGGCGCTCTTGGTGCGACGCGCCAAGCCCTAAATCCGTGGGCCCCGGGTCCGCATCGTGCGCGCCTGGACCGCCTTGTTGGCCCTGATGCTCCTCTCCACTGCTGCGGCACAGACGCCCCTGGACCGCAACGCGGTGCACAACGTGTTCACCGTGGATGCCTTGTTTGACGAATGGGACACCACGTACCCGGAGTTCGTGGAGCGCATGACCATCGGCGAATCGGAGGGTGGCTTGCCGCTCCATGGCATCGTGGTCACCGACGAATCCGTGGCCTTCGATGACCCACCCCACACGGCCACCACCAAGTGGCGCGTCTACCTGGATGGCGGCCACCATGGCAACGAGTTCCTCGGCGTGGAGCTTGCATTGTACGGCATCGAAGAGATCCTGGATTTGGCCTCCCGTGGCGACGACGCCACGCTCCAGTTGCTGCGCAACACCGAGATCCATGTGGTGCCCATTCTCAACGTGGAGGGCAACCTGCGCGACACGCGAGTGAACCTCAACGGCTTCGATCCCAACCGCAACTACGACTTCGGGCACGTCCCGTGCCCGGTCCCCATTGGGTTGACTTGTGGCGGCCCCGAACCATTCTCGGAATCGGAAATCCACGCCAACTCCCGCTACGTGCTGGCCACGCAGCCGGACCTGTGGCTCAGCATGCACACGGGCATCGAGGTCCTGTTCTACCCCGCGGGCGACCCATTCCCCGACGGGAAGACCGTCGACCAGCCACTGTTTGATGCCATGGAGCCCCTCTTCGAAGAGGCCGCAGGTGGACGCATCGACATGACGGGCGGCCCCGCGCCTGCCGTCGGCTCCGCCGAGGATTGGGGTTACGCCATCGTGGGCGTCAACTCGTTCGTCTACGAAGTGCACAACGACCAGAACCTGCCCGTCTACGGGGAACCATTGACCGACCTGTTGGCCGACCAATTGGCTGGCTTGCGGTTCTTGGTGGACGGCGCGCCTCGGTGGGGTGCCCACATTGAAGTCACGCCCACGGAGGGCGGCTTGCGGTTGGCCAATCTGGGCCTGGGCGATGCCCGCAACGTGGAGTTGACCGTGCAGGACACGACGCGCGTGTTCGGATTGATTCCGGCCGGGACCGAAGTCGTGACCGATTGTCCATGCGCGGGGCCCGTGTCGTGGAGTTACCCGAAGCTGTTGGTGGATTCAAGCCAGGTGCGGGAGCACGAGGCGCTGTTCGAGGCAGCGCCCGAAGCGCCCAGTGAGGGGGCTCCCGCGCTGCCATTGGTTTTCGTGCTAGTGGCCTTGGCGGCGTTGGTCCGGATTCAGAGGTAGAAATCCTTCATCGTGGGCAATCCGGAGGACTCCACGCACCACGCGGGGAGGTGGTCGACGTCGGCAAAGGACCCGATGGCGGCCCCCGCGGATTCCGCGCAGTTGCGGATGCGGCGTTGCGTCTTGGGGGTGACGGACATGGCGCGGGCGATGGCGACCGCGCGGGCACGGTGGTGTCGGACCATACCCCTAACTGGACGCCATGGGGCATGGCTGGAGGCGTGAACACGTGGCACGGTCACAAGGCCAAGCGGGTCCAGTTGACGTTGCGGAAGAACGTGGCCGTGGTGCCGTTGGCGTGGGCTTCGATGAGTCCGGCGCTGGTCTGCGGGCAGGCGGCGATGAGTTGCATGGTGTCGTGGGTCAGTCCCAGCTCCCGCTGTGCGATGCGCAGGGGTCGGGGGACGGCCACGACGGTGCTCTCCTTGATCGTGATGGCGGTGTTGAAGCGCAGCTTCATTCGACCATCTCGATGGGGCGGGCGTTCAGCTTGTCCTCCAGCAGCGGCCAGTAGATGGTGTCGAGGTAGCCGTCGACGTCGCCATCTTCGTGTGCGGCGATGAAGCCGACGGCGGCGTCGGCGTCTTGGCCAAGAAGTTCGGCTTGGTCGAGTGCGATGCCGGTGCGCTTGATGGCGCGTTCCAGGGCTTCCAGGACGTTGCAGTCGATGGCGGGGTTGTAGTCGAGTCCGAGTGTCAGGCTCATCAAGTGCTGCCATTGAGGCAGCCTAGGTGGCCCTGTGCGCGAACGGGTGGAACACTCAGCTGCGCGCGGCCAATTGCCACTCCATTTCTTGCTTCGTGATGAGGCCCTTCTTGTAGAGCTCCACGGCGCGCTTGGCCTGTTGGGCACCACCCAAGTGGTCCCAGGGGTCGTCGGCGATGGTGGTGGGCGTCATGGCGCGACTGCGGTGGGGCCGCTTGGCGCCCGCGGCGGCGATGGGGTCCACGGGGCGCTTGGGTTCGATGATGGCGGCGATGGCGTCCCGGTCCTCGTGGCTTCCAAAATGGAAACCAAGGGCTTTGCCTCCGTCGAGGCGGATGCGGAGGATGCCGTACTTCTTGCGCTCGATCTTGGCGCCCTTGACCTCCTTCCGGTGCCAAACGAACACGGGGGTCCGCATGCCGTGGCGGCGCGCCCAGATGAGGCGCGTGGGGGTCAGGGTCAGGAGGCCACGCACTCCGGCGGCTTCGGCGACGACTTGGGCCCGGACGGGCTCACGCTTCAATCGTCGCTTCGTCGCCTTCTGTTCCTTGCGGTGCAGGAACGCACGTGCCCCATCCATGCGACCAGGAGGTCACTTCTTGGATTTGGACCCCTCGGCCGGCGGCTTGGCCACGCGCTTGGCCTTGACGCGGACGCGCTCGTTGGCGGCCGGGGGGATCTTGGGGCGGTCGACGACGGTCGGCTTGGGGGCCGGGGCGACGACGCCGGGACGCCAGTTGCTGGGCATCACCTTGTAGAACGTGGGGATGACCAGCATGGTCGCCAGGAAGATGACGCCGATGGCGAGCGTGGTGGCGAGCATGGTGCGGCTCACGGCCACGTTGCGGATGAACGTGAAGATCGCGAAGGCGCCCGCGGTCGTGATGGCGCTGAACAAGATGGCCTTGCCCGTGGTTTCGAACACTTCCCGGGCGTTGCCGACCTTCTTGAGGCTCCAAATGATGTGCACCGCGTAATCGGTGCCGATGTTGAAGATGAACACCAATGGAAGCATCAACGTCACCGCCAGGCCGATGTCGAGGAAGGGCAGGATGCCGAGCCACCAGATGCTCGTGATGCCGGCGAGACCCGTGGCCACCAGCGTCGCCTTGATGTCGCGCGTGAAGATCAACACGAGGAAGAACAGGATGATTGTCGCGGCCACGGACATGTAGGTGAGCCACGGCAATTGTTCGTCCACGAACAGGTAGTTGGTGGCCGTGTTCCCAATGAAGGCGACTTGCACGCCTTCAGGTGGTTGGCCGCCAAACGTCACGTTGGCGCGGCCCACGGCGTCCCAGACTTGGAACCAGACCTCTTCTGCCTCGTCGTACGTGGCGGCTTGGACACTGAACGTCATGGCCGCCATGCCGCGCTCCGGCTCGTCGATGGCCAAGGGGTGGTTGATGATGACCGCCGCCAACTCTTGCATGGGGCTGTTCATCATGGCGTCCACTTCGGCGCGGATTGCTTCCTCGGTCTCTGGGAACGCCACGGCGGTGTTGCAGGGCAAGGGCGAGTCGCTGACGCCACCCAGGATGGGGTCGAGGGCGCCGCCGGAGCGTCCGTCGCCCACGACGATGCCCGCGCAGCCAGGGCCTCCCTTGACCGTCTGCCAGGTCTCGATGAAGAACGGCAGCGTGCGGAGGGTGTCCTCGATGACGCGGTCCTTGGTGCGCAGGTTGGCCTCGATGGCGCGCATGTAGGCGATGGCTTCGGGCGTCATGATGCCGGGGCCTTCGAAGGCGAGGATGTTGGCCTTGACGTCGGGGTCGGGCATCTCGTAGAAGTAGCGCAGGCCTTGCTCGTGCTCTTGCCGGATGCGGTCGTCCTCGGGGAAGTTTTTGCCCGGGTCGCCAAACGCTTCCTCTTCGAGCGTGATGCTGGAGAAGTAGGCCCCAATGCTGAGGCCGATGACCAGCAAGAGCATCAGGGCGCGGGTCTTGGTGACGCCACGCGCCATGGCGGGCATGGTGACGCTGGGAGCGAAGCTGGCACCCATCTTGTCGGTGCCACCCAGCAGCGTCAAGGCCGCCGGAATGAAGGTGATGGTCAGGATGTAAATCGCCGCGATGGCGATGGCGGACAGCAGACCCAGTTGGGCCATGAGCAGGCTGGGACTGACCATCATGACGACCAAGCCCAGCACCGTGGTGAGCGTGGCGATGAACATGGCCAAACCGGCGCGTTCACCGGCGCCGCGGAATGCCTCTGCGTCGGTGGCGCCGTCGGCTTTGTGTTCCAAGAACTCATTGATCATATGGATCGCATAATCGATCCCCACCCCCATGATCAGGGGGACGATGGTCATGTTGAGTGTGTTCAGGGCGATGCCCATGTAGCCCATGATGCCGTACGTCCAGGTGACGCCGACGCCGAGGGCGACGAACGAGATGGCGATGCTGCGGGCGTTGCGGAACGCCACGAACAGGAAGACGATGATGAAGGCCGCAATGATGGGCATCAAGCGGACCAGGTCCTCCTCCACGAGCTTGCTGCTGTGGCTGTTGGCCACGGGCAAGTCGACGGTCAGCAGCGGCGGGTTGTCGCTGCCCCACACCGTGTATTCGGTGAGTCCCGCGTCGACGGCGGCGACGTATTCGTCGCGGGCCTGGATGATCTGGTCACCCAGTTCGCGCATGCCGACCTCGGAGTTGGCGGCCGGCATGAACAGCACGGCGCCATGATTCCAACTGGGGCTGGCCAATGCGGACACGGCATCCAGGACCGCCGCTTGGGTGGCCACGTCGACCAAGGCGTATTGGCCTCCGTCGTCGGGCAGGCTGAACGCGGAATCCGGGGCTTGTCCTTCGCCGCCGGCGACGGTCCAGTTGATCAACGCGTAGATGTTGTTGATGCTGGCTTGGCGGTCGAAGTCGGTGCGGCTCTGGATGAACTCGACCATCTCCTCCATGGCCCGGATGTAGACCTCGTCGGTGATGTTCTGGTGGTCGGGCCGCACCCGGAATTGGCCGGTCTTTTCCCCTTCGGGACAGTAGATTGGATTCTCCTGCGTGCAGCGCTCCAGCTTGGCGTTGTCGTTGGCCCAGTCGAGGCCGCTTTCGTCGACGTGGACCTGGAACGTCACTTGTTGGGACAACGTCGAGCGGAAGGATTCCGTCAGGTTGTGCGCCGCCGCCGTGTTGGGATTGCCCCGGGGCAAGACGTCGGCCACGTCCACGTTGGTGGTGATGAGGGACACGCCGAAGCCGAGGCCGCCCGTCATCAATAGCGTCAGCAGAACGACGAGTTTTGCGTTCTTGGCGCTCCACAGGGACGTCGAAGCAATGGCGTTGGCAACAATGGCGTCAGGAGTCCTCACAGCGCACCGACAGTGCAGCCACGAAGCGGCGCATTATATGGGTTGTTCACCGACCCTGGACCTGTCAGGGCGCGTCGCGGCGGCGCAGGTACGTGCCACCCCGCAGCAACGCCTCGAACCGCTTGCGCATGTCCGTGGCGGCCGCCTTGTCGATGCGTTCGCCATCCACGAGGCGCTGGATGCGGCCCCGCATGCGCTTGCGCAGGTCGGCGGGCTCGTAGTGGACCCAGCTCAGCATGTCCTGGACCTTGCTGCCTTCGTGCACACGTTGCAGGCTCCAGCCGTCCTCGGTGCTGACCACGGCGGCCTCGGCGGTCTCCCCGAACAGGTTGTGGTAGTCACCCAACGCGTCCTGGTAGGCGCCAACGAATGGCACGCAGAGCCAATACGGGTCGCCAGGACGGAAAGCATGCACGGGCAGTTCTTCGGCGGTGCCCATGGGGTCGATGTAGGCGCGGATCTCGCCGTCGGAGTCGCAGGTGATGTCCGCCAGCGTGGCGACCTCCGTGGGTCGCTCGTCGAGCCGATGGATCGGCATGATGGGGAATTGCTGCTTGACGCCCCACACGTCCGGGAGGGACTGGAACAAAGAGAAGTTGCACACCAGCTTCTGCCCGAGGAGGCTGCGGCAGTGGCGGTATTCCTCGGATTCCGTCTCGTCTTCGGCTTCCAGGATCTGCTTCACCTTGGCGAGGATGGCGCGGCTGAGCGCTTCGGCGCGGCCCAATCCATCCAGATCCAGGTGGCCCAGATCGAAGAGCGTGTGCAGGTCGTCGCGGTGTTGGATGACGTCGTGGAACGTCTCGAACGCGTTCTTTGGCCCGATGTCCTGCAGCAGGTCGTAGAGGTTCCACAACGGGGTCGGGTCGTCCTCCTTGCGCCCGTCCAGGTCCGGCTTGGGCTCCAAGTAGGGCACCCGGCGCATGACGTCCATGACGAGCAGGGCGTGGTGGGTGACGACGGCACGGCCGGATTCGCTGATGATGTCCGGGACGTCCACTTCGGCGTCGTCGCAGACGTCCTTGATGGTGGCCACGACCGTGTTGGCGTACTCCTCCATGTTGTAGTTGCACGAGTTGGCGCCGCTGCTGCCGCTGCCATCGTAGTCGACGCCTTGGCCGCCGCCACAGTCCAGGTACTGCAAGGGCACGCCCAGCCGCTTCAGTTCCACGAAGATGCGGGCCGCTTCCCGCACGCCTTGAGCGATGCGGCGGATGTTGCTGATTTGGGACCCGATGTGGAAGTGCAGCAATTGCAGCCGATCGAGGCGGCCGGCCTTTTCCAGCTCCTTGACGGCCCATTGGACCTCGGGGATGGTGAGTCCGAACTTGGCGCGCTCGCCCCCGCTAAGGGCCCACTTGCCGGGGGCCTTCGAGCGCAGCTTGAGGCGCAGCCCGATGATGGGCTTGCGATCGAGGCGCTCCATGATCTCGATGAGGTGGGGCAGCTCGCCCACCTCGTCCAGGACGATGACCACGTCGTCCTTGAAGTGGGTCGCCAGACAGGCCGCTTCCAGGAATTCGCGGTCCTTGAAGCCGTTGACGATGAGCAGGGACTTGCGGTTGGGGTCCATGGTCAAGGCGGCGACCAATTCGGCCTTGGAGCCGACCTCGAGGCCGTATTGCCACTTGCGGCCACGGCGGGCCAGTTCCTGGACGACGTCCTTGCGTTGGTTGACCTTGATGGGGAAGACGCCGCGGTACCGCGATGCGTTGAGCCCGTTGTCTTTCAGTGCCGCGCGGAAGGCGTGGTGCAGGCGCTCCATGCGGCCACCCAGAATCTGTGGGAAGCGCAGCACGACGGGGAGGCTTTGGCCTTCTTCGCGCAGGGCCTCGATGACCTCGACCAAGTCCACGTCGTGGCCGGGTTCGGGATGGACGTGGAGGTGGCCGTTGCGGATGCTGTACAAGCCGTCGGCCCAGCCATTGATGTGGTAGAGCTCCTCGGCTTCGGAGACCTTCATGCGCGCCACAAGCGGTCGACGGCGTCTTGGATATCAGGCTGCCGCCAAGGACACCCTGGACTACAGGAGGACCTGCATGGCGCCAGGCAGGACCTCGATGTCCACCGGCGTGGTGCCCAAGACCTCGCCATCCACCAACAGCGGCGAGGCGCGCTGGGGTTCGATGCGGACCTTCTTGGCGCGGTGGAACGTGACCTTGGGGTGGCTGACGTGGCCGCCATCGCGCACCTTGGCCAATAGGCCAATCAATTCCAGGCGGGAGACCCCGGAGACCGTCAAGACGTCCATGAGGCCGTCGTCGGGGCGGGCCATGGGCGCCATTTGCATGGCACCACCCGTGTGGATGCTATTGCACACCATGACCATCGGGTAGTCGCCATCGAGCGACTCGCCATCCAGCGTGAGCTTCGTGGGGCATGGCCGCAGGTTGATGAGTTTCGCCAGGACGCCCAGGTTGTATGCCTGGCCACGGGCCCACTTGAAGCGGCGATTGGTGATTTCGGCGGCTTGGGCCGCGAAGCCAGTGCCAAAGACGTTGATCCAATGGCGGGTGCGCACATCGCCGTCCACGTCGTAGGTCAAGGCAGCGGCATCCAAGCGGCGTGGCCGACCCATGGTGATGCGGTCGACGGCCGCTTCGCGGTCGAGGACGCCAAATTCGCGCAGGTAGTCGTTGCCGGTGCCCGCGGGCAGGAAACCCAGCACGGGGTCCTTGCCGCTGGTCAGCACGCCCTCGGCGGCTTCGGACAACGTGCCGTCGCCGCCCATGACGTAGAACAAGTCGTGTTGCTTGGCCAAGGCGTTGGCCAGTTCCGTGGCGTGGCCGGGGTATTCGGTGGCGACCTCTTCGACTTCGATGCCGCGCCGGTTCAGCAGTTCCTCGGCGTCCTGGAAGCGCGCCTGCCCGCGCCCTCCTCCGGCCGCGGGGTTGTACACCAGCGGAACGGGGCGGTCGGGCAGCGGCATGGATCAGTCCTGCTCGACTTCTTGGCGCATCAAGATGCGGTAGTCGGTGAAGCCCAGGTTCTTGTAGATGTCCCGGGCCAGGTCGTTGTTCTGGAAGATTTGCACGTCGATGGCGGTGACGCCTTCGCGCTTGGACCAGGATTGCAGCTCCGTGACGAAGCGCTTCAGGATGCCTTGCTTGCGGTGGCTCTTGGCCACGTAGGCGTCGCTGAGGTAGGCCACGCGCGTGTGGTGGTAAATCGGCGGGCGGCGCTGCTTGGTCGCAATCAAGTAGCCCACGACCTCGCCGCCATCATCGGCGACCAGGCAAAGGCTGTCGCGACGGTGCAGGAGGCCCGTGGCGTAGCCGAAGAAGTAGTCGGCGGCGTCCTCGTTGAGGATGCGGTGCTCGGTCATCTCCTCGCGCATCGCGGCGAACTGTTGCCACAGCTCGCAGATGCCGTCGATGTCGTCCTCTTGCAACGTCCGGATGTCCACCGCCATGGGAACAGGCCGGCCGACCTGGTGGGGGGTTTTAAGCGGAAGGGCTCACACTTGCCCCTGAACGGCCACCGGACCCGACACAACCGTGAAATAGGGCTCCCTGTCCAAGCCGGCTCCATGGAAGAACCGCTTGCCCGCGTCGAGATCGACAAGCACTCGGATGATCTGTTCACCGCCAAGGTGTTCTCCGAGACCGAGGGCGAGAAGGAACTGCGCGCCACGACCCTGGAGCAATTGTTCCGCGAGCTGACCATGGACCTCGAGTTCGTCGTCGGCGAGCACATGCGCGAAGGCCGTGGCGTCGAGTTCAGCGCGGAGGAGGAATTCGAGAACCTCCAGTACGCGCAAGAGTGGGAAGGCTGAATCTTCCTCGCTTCGCTCGGAATCTTCAGCGTGGGCGGGGCTTCGCCCCGCACCCGACTTGCCGACTACAGCGTTGGCGCCACTTCTTGGTCGAGGCGCTCCATGAACCGGTACGTGAGGTCCATGGCCGCGTTGAAGCCGGCGGCCAGCATCGCTTCGTCGCCCCCCACGGCCACGGTCATGCTCTCGACGGTGTCGAGGTTGTGGTAGGCCGGGTAGGTGCC
>JBFKTF010000058.1:0-10635 GCA_041636435.1 Thermoplasmatota archaeon | reverse complement strand
GGCGCTGGCGTTCATGTTGTGGATCCGCGCGCACGAGAAGAACGAGCGCGAACCATTGCGGGCCGTGTTGGTGACGTTCCTGTACGGCGGCTCCGTCGGCGTGGGCATCGCCATTCTCCTGCACGTCTTGTTCGAATTCGGCTTCCATCAAGCCGGCACCCCGGTGCCGATTTCGGGCGCGTTGTTGGCTGCGGTCATCATCGCACCCATTGTGGAGGAAATCGCCAAAGGGCTCGGGCTGGGCCTCGTGAACCGCGAAATGGACGAGTTGGAAGACGGCATCATCTACGGCGCGGCCATTGGCCTCGGCTTTGCCGCCACGGAGAACTTCGTCTACGGCATCACGGCGCTGGCGGAAGGTGGATTCGGCTCCGCCATGACCACCATCGTGGCACGCGTGTTCAGCAGCATGCTGCTGCACGCCAGCACGACGGCCATCGTCGGCTTCGGGTACGGCATGGCGGTGCTGCGCGGCGGCGTCGCATTCGAGGCGTTCCCCCACTTGCTTGCGGCGATGTTGCTGCACGCGGCGTACAACTTCTTGGTCAGCCTCGGCGGCACCATCGCCTTCGCGGCCGCGGTGTTCTTGGTCGTCATGACCGCCTCCGCCATTCGACGACGCATCAAGGAACTGGACGCCTTGCCCCATCAGCTGTAGGGGGCCTGCTTATCTGGGGCGTCCGTCTCGGCGCCGCCATGAAGGTCGGCTTCGTCGGCGCCGGGACCATCGGCGCCAACAGCATCTTTGCCACGCTCGCCCTGACGGACCGCATCGACGAGATTGCGCTCGTCGACATCGCCGAACCCGCCGCCGTGGGCCGTGGTCTGGACCTGAACACGACGAGCGTCGCGTTCGGTCGCCGCACGAAGGTCTCCGGCAGCACGGACTACGCGACGCTGAAGGACGCGGACATCGTCGTCGTCAGCGCCGGCATGCCCCGCAAGCCGGGCATGACCCGCGCCGACCTGCTCGGCATCAACATCAAGATCATGAAGGATATCTGCGGCAACGTCAAGCAACACGCACCCGACTGCGTGTTCTTGCTCGTCACCAACCCCGTGGACATCCTGCTCTACATTTGCTGGAAGGAACTCGGCTTCCCCCGCGAGCGCGTCATTGGCATGACGAGCCTGCACGACTCCAGCCGCTTCACGGACATCGTGCGCGACGCCACCGGAAACCGCGACGTGCGCGCCACCATCCTCGGCGAGCACGGCGAGACCATGTTCGTCAGCCCCACCCTCAGCAGCGCCGAATTGGAAGACGGCGACTGGGCCACCTGGGAGACCACCACCCGCGGCCGCGCCATGGAGATCATCGAGCGCGTCGGCGCCACCGCCTTCGCTCCTGGTGCCTGCACCGGCCGCATGGTCAAGGCCCTGGTCGAGGACACCCGTGAAGAGATCCCCACGGGCGTCATCCTGCAGGGCGAGTACGGCCACGACGACGTCGCCACCGGCGTGCCCGCGGTGATTGGTCGCGGTGGCTTGCAGCGCGTGGTCGAGTACGACTTGACCGCTGCCGAGCGCGCCAAGCTCGAAACCACGTGCGAAGCCGTCCGCGAGAAGATCGCGGAAGGCATGGGCATGCTCGAAGCGTCCGCTTGAGCACGTCCGCGTTCCTCTTCCCTTCCTTCCTTTGACCTTCAGATGAAGGTGTGCATGGGCCGCTTGGGTTGCGCCGCCTCGGCTTGACCAATGGCGTCCTCGATTTGCTTCTCGATGGCCAGGGCTTCTTCCAGCAAGGGCTCGTGGTCGAACTTCACTTCTGGCACCATGCGGTCCAGGGCCGCGATGAGGGCCGCGGCGGCGCGACCATCGGGGTGGCCCTTGGCGGCTTCCACGACCAATGCGCCAGCGTCCACGTGGTGGTCGCGGCTCTTGGCCAAGACGGCGGCAGTGGGCCCGACAATGATGGCCGCGTCCAAGGTGGGCACGTCGGCGGCGGCGAGCTTCTTCAGGCCGCGCTTGTGGTACGCGACGCCAAAGACGTCGGGCGTGTCGTCGTCGTCCCCGCGCACCACGGCATCCAGGGACAGCACCATGCGGGCGCCACCCGACCAGGCGAGGATGGCGTCGGCCAATTCGCCGGCCATCTCGACGCTGATGGGCAACTCCGCCATGATGACGTAGAGACGCGGGCAGGGCCCGTCGAGCTTGCACTCGGTCTCGCCACCGTAGACACGGATGGGGCCCGTGGCGATGCCTTCGGTCACGTGGACAACGGGGCCCAGTTGCTCGGCGCGCACGTGACCCACCAGGGGCAGTTCAAGGTGTTCGCGCAGGTAGGCTGCGGCAATGGGTGCGGCGGCCCCCACGCCGTGGAATGCGACGACGATGAGTGCGTCGGTGACGTCCTGTTGCTCGAAGCATTCCACCGTGACCGGGTCCATGCGGAGGCGACCGGGGCCGGTGCTGAAAGCCTTGAGGGTACGCTCAGCCGATGACCATGCCTTCGAGGCGCAGGTCGCCTTCCTCGAAGCGTTCCAGGCGGAACGGATGCACGTCTTGCTCCAGCTTCTGGCCGGCGATGATTTGCGCTGTCATGACGCCGACCATGGGACTGATCATCATGCCATGGCCGCTGAAGCCACTGGCCTGCAGAAGATTCTCGGGGCCTGCCTTGGCGATGCCAAGAATCGGTTTGCGGTCGGGGGTGACGTCGTAACTGCCGGCCCATTGCCGCAGCACCTTGACCGGACCGAGGCGGGGCATGAGCCGCACGGTTTGCTTGGCAAACTCCCGCAGGAAATCGAGGCTGCTGGACCAATCCAGCGATTCTTCGTGGTGCCCACCCAGGCCGCCCACGAGTTCGCCCCGCATGTCCTGGTTGATGTAGTACCCCGTGGAGAGGTCCACGAGCATCGGGTCCAGGAATGGCTTGAGGGGCTCCGAGACGAGAATCTCGTGGCGCTCGGGCTTGTTGGGCATGTCCAGGCCAGCCATGTGGCTGACGTGCTTGGCCCAGGCACCCGCGGCATTGACGACCCACTCGCAGGCGACGGTGCCGCGGTTGGTCTCCACGTGGGTGATGCGTCCAGCCTTGGTCTTGAGGCCGGTGACACTGGTGAGCGTGCTGACCTTGACACCGCGCTTCTCCGCCGCCTCCTTCCAACCCCACACCAGGGGCCATGGGAAGACGATGGCGTCGTCGGGGTTGAAGGTGGCTCCGACGCAGCCTTCGGTGTTGAGGCCAGGCACGATGCGTTCCGCTTCGTCCAGATCGATGACCTTGGTGCGGACGCCGTGTTGGTTTTGGAACGCGGCGGCGTCCCGCATGGAGAGCAATTGTTGTTCGCTGCGGGTGAGGAACAAGTAGCCGCCTTGGCGCAGGAAGATGTTGTGTCCGGTCTCGCTGCTGAAGCGTTTGAAGGCCTCGATGCTCTTCTTGGCCAGGACGATGTTCTCTTCCGTCGTCCATTGGGCACGCACGCCGCCGCCGTTGCGGCCCGTGGCGCCCTTGACGAGGGTGTCCTTGTCCAAGACGAGGACGTCGGTGATGCCGCGCTTGGCCAGTTCGTGGGCGACGCTGAGGCCGATGGCGCCGCCGCCGATGACGACGACCTGGGCCTTGTCGGGGAACGTGGCGAGGCGCTTGACGGCCTTCATGCGTCCTCCGCGGCGAGGGTGGCAAACGGCACGGGCCGCACCGGGGGTCGGAACGTCATGATGTCGACGTCTTCGGGCGGGATGCCGCGCTCGACGGCGATGAGTCGGATGGCGGCTTGCACGCACGCCTTGCCTTGGCATGGCCCGGTGCCCACGCCAAGGTAGCGCTTCAGGTCCTCGAATGCTTGGTAGCCTTCGTGGATGGCTTCTTGGCAGTCTTCGAGGGTGATGTCCTCGCAGCGGCAGAGAAGCGTCTTGGGGGTGGCCATCAGCTCGCCCTCCATTCGATGTCGTGGCGCGTGGTGCGGCCGTGCTTGTCGACGGTGGGCGCCAACGGACCGCGCTTGAAGTCGAGCTCGCAGCCAGCCTGCTGGAACAGTTCGATGCGGGGCGTGCCGGGGACGTCGCAGACGATGGCGTCGCAGCGCACCCATTGGCCATCGACCAGCGCCTTTTCGACGCGGGTGCCCCCACGAGCGGCGGTGACGTGGCCGGCGGCGACCACCGTGCAGCCGTCGGGGGCTTGGAATGCCATGTCGTCGCCGTGGACGACCACGCGCTTGCCTGGAAGGGTGCCTTGGGCCACGAGGCGCTTGGCTCCTCGCAGGCTCAAGACGCCGGGCAGGTCGTTGTTTTCGAACAACGGCCAGTCGTCGTACGTGCCGGGGGCGATGATGGTGCGTTGGGGCGTGGCGGCCACGAGCTTCTCCGGGCCGTGCATGATGCCCACTTGGTCGTCGTAGATTCCAAAGGCGACGGCGCCGGTCCAGATGGTGATGCGCTCGTGGGCTTCGACCTGGGCGACCATGTCCTGGGTTTCTTGTTCGGTGGGGTCCCAGAGCATGGATCCACCCAGGCGGTCCAGTTCGTCGACGAGCAGCACGTCGTGTTGCTGCGCCGCGTCCAATGCGGCGGCCAGGCCGTTGCGCCCACCGCCGACGACGAGCACATCCACGGCGCGTTCCTCGTAGGATGCCGGCGCGGCGCGGGCGTCTTCGTCCGGCACCGTGCCAACACCGCTCATGAAGCGGACGGCGGCCAGGAACGCCTTGTTGAGGATGCGGGGCTTGGTGAAAGCCCCGTGGGGGTCGAACCCTTTGCGGTAGACCTTGTCGGTGATGCTGAACAGGTCGCGCTTGGCGCCACCCATGGTGTTCTGGCTCTCCACGACCATGCCGTCTTCGGCGTTGGTCATGCAGGCAGGCACGTTGGGCGTGCCGCCGACGTTGACCGTGCAGCCGGCGCATGAGCCGGTGTTGCAGTACAGGCCGCGGGGCCGGTGGTACTTCAGACTGCGGCCAATCTCGAGGATGTCGGCGCGGTGCAGGGCACTGGCGATGGTGTCCCCGGCTTGGATGGGGACGCGGGTGCCGTCGAAACGCAACTCAGGCAACGGCGGCTCGACCCCGACTGGTCCTCAAGACCCCTTCGACAGTCCGTGGCGTTCCAACTCCCGACCGAGTCGGCCGGTCAGGGTCAGGAACCACATCTTCCAATCGGCGGCCAAGCTGCGCAATGGGTGCTTGAAGGTGGCCGGTTTGTTGTGTTCGAAGGCGAAGTGGCCAATCCAGGCAAACAAGTAGCCAGACAACA
Organism: Thermoplasmatota archaeon; assembly: GCA_041636435.1. Taxonomy (GTDB): domain Archaea; phylum Thermoplasmatota; class E2; order JACPAO01; family JAHFTW01; genus JBFGSX01. Next base: position 5,433 of record JBFKTF010000058.1, on the reverse strand, counting down.
CGGCGACGAGGAGCAGCCATGGGTTGAGGAGCACCGCAGCGGCCACGATGGCGACAAAGGCGATGGTGGTGCCGGCAAAGTGCATGGCCCGGGTGCTGGGCTTGCTGTGTTCGTGGAGGTAGAAGGACCAGAAGTCGTCCATCAGGCCTTCTCGACGCGGCGCCGTTCGCGGTAGACAATCTGGCGGGCGACGGCGAGGCTCAGGCCTTCGTCGCGCTGCAGGATCCACTTGACGTAGATCGGATTCTCCTTGAGTTTGCCCTTCTTGGCGTCCCGTTCCAGTTGTTCGCGCAGGGCGACGGTGCCCGGACGGGGGCGGCGTCCACGGACACCAGGCTGGCGGGGCGCGGCGGACTTGCTGGCCTCCGCGACGGGGATGACGGCGATGCCCTTGCCGTAGGGGCCGGGACGGATGCGCACCTTGCTTCCATCCGGCAGTTCCAGCATGAGGGGCCCTTGCAACCGGATGGTCTCTCCGTCCGCCATACCCACGGGTGAGTTATCGAACAATAAATGCATATCCCCCCACAACGGCCACAATTCATGCGACCCGCGCCCGGACTCAGGCGTAGAGGTTCTTTCGCTCGAAGATGAGCCACCCACCCACCGAGCATGCGGCGCCGATGGCGAGAGAGACCAGGACGTAGGCGGCGTCCAGTTCGCCGTTGAACAGGTCGCTTTGGTCGCGGAGGCCGATGGGGTTGATTTTGCCCAACCATTCGAGTTCGTCGACGACGCGGGACACGATGGTGATGGCGAAGAACAGGATGACGACGGCGATGCCGGCACCGTTGCTCTTGCTGCGTTGATGGAAGGCAGCACCCACGAGTCCACCGATGCCAATGAAGGCGATGCCCAAGGGGATGTATTCGGCCATCATGCCGATGATGCCCAGGGTCTGTTGGCCATCGAGTTCGTTGGCAAAGCCGAGGATGGCCCCGGCGGCTCCGGCGGCGAGGATGACGCCATAGACCGCCAAGACGCCCAGGTGGAGATGCCAGTAGTAGCCCAGGCGCGTCACGGGCCGCGCCAAGGCGTGGTCGAGCCGGCCAGTCTCTTCGGCCCCCGAGAGGTGCTTGGTCATCATCATGATCAGCATGATGCCGAACATGAGGGGGAAGAACGAGCCAGCCTCCAATTCTAGGAAGCCACCGGCGCTGCTCAAGTCGCCTTCCGGGATGAATTCCTTGATGCTGTCTGGGTACGTCTCCCACAGTTGGCCAAACTCTTCGCTGCCGCCGGCGCCGGCGTAGACGAGGCCCATGAGCAGCAGGAAGCCCCCGACGCCAAGCGCCCAGCCAATCATGGGGCGTCGTTCGAGTCGCCAGAAGATGCGGAATTGGTTCATCGCCCATCCTCCGTGTAGAGGCGCAAGAACATCTCCTCCAGGTCGCCTTGTCGGATGCGGGGCTCCGAGGCGCCGACATGGTGCAGCGCCGCGAGGGCAGGCAAGGGGTTGCCCTGCACCCGCAGGCGGATGCGTTGGCCGCGGCGTTGCATCTGCTGCACGCCGGCTTGGATCAAGTGCCGCCGGGCCGCGTCGGGATCCGGGACCGTCGCTTCCACGACCATGCCCTCCAACGCCACCAGGTCATCGATGCGGGCTTGGTGGCGCAGTTTGCCTGAGAGCACGATGGAGACGTCATCGCACATGGTCTGGATTTCGTGGACCACGTGACTGGACAGGAACACGGTGCCCCCGTTCTGGGCGTGGGCGCGCAGCAAGCGGCGGACTTGTTCGCGCAATGTGGGGTCCAACCCGTCGGTGGGCTCGTCGAGAATCAGCACGGGCGGCCGGTGCTGCAATGCGTCGATGAGGGCAATCTTCTGCTTGTTGCCTTTGGACAATTCGCGGATGCGGGGCCGCACGTCGACCCGGAGCCGTTGCACGAGTTCGCGTCGCCAGGCATGGTCGACGTCGCCGCGCAGGCCGGCGGATTGCTCGAGGTATTCGCGGCCACGCAATTGTCCGGGCAAGGCCAGCTCGCCGGGGACGTAGCCCAGGTGTTGGCGCAGTTCGGAGGCGTGGCGGACGGTGTCCTTGCCCATGATGCGGGCCTTGCCGCGGTCCGCGCGCAACAAGTCCAGCAACAATCGGATGGCGGTCGTCTTGCCGGCGCCGTTGGGGCCAAGGAAGCCGTGGACGCGGCCTTGGGGGACCTGCATGTCCAGGTCGAGGATGCCCTTGCCGCGGCCGAAGTCCTTGGTCAGGCCCCGGGTCTCGATGACATTCATCCTGCGGGGTCAGCCGACCCACAGTAGAAAAGCAAGGGGGAGAAGGCCGGTGGCCTCGTCAGCGCTGGCAAGCACAGTAGAACGTGCTGCGCCCCGATTGCACGATGCGGCGGACCGTGGACCCACAGCGCGGGCACGACTGGCCTTCCCGTTGGAAGACGGCCACGTCGAACAGGAACGAGCCTTGCTGGCCGATGCTGTCGACGTAGTCGTTGAAGCTGGTGCCCCCGGCGGCCAGCGAGTCGTGCAAGACGGCTTGGCACGCATCCAGCAGCGGGGCGACCTTGCCACGGGGCGTGTTGCAGGCCAAGCGGCGGGGGGAAAGCCCGGCGCGCCACAGGGCTTCGCAAGCGTAGATGTTGCCCAATCCGGCCATCTTGGTTTGGTCCAATAGGAACGCCTTGAGGGGTGCGCGGCTCTTGCGCAGCAGGGCCTCAAGCATGGCGGGCGTCCAAGCTGGATCCAGGGCATCGACGCCGTAGTGGTCCGTGTCTTGGGGCGGTGCATGGGGCGGGTGGAGTGCGAACCAGCCAAAGCGGCGGTGGTCGCTGAAGTGCAGGCTCCGGCCGTTGTCCAGGTGCCACGTGATGTGGGTGTGGGGCCGGGGTTCGTCTTCGAACAGGAACTTGCCCGTCATGCCCAGGTGGACGCTGGCTTGGTGGCCGGAGTCGAAGTGCCATCGCATGACCTTGGCGTGCCGATCGATGCGGGTGACGGTGGTGCCAATCATCTCGGTCCATGCGCACGGCCCGTGCTTGCGCAACCGATCGGGCTGGGCGTCCACGTCGACGATGCGGTGCCCGACGAGGCCTTGTTCGAGGCCACGGCGGATGATCTCGACCTCGGGCAGTTCGGGCACGCGTGGGGCGACTCGGGGCTTGATGAAACGCTATCGGCGGCGGGCCATGACCAGCAGACCCAGCGCGACGATCCAGAGGCCCGGGCCGGGGCTTTGTTGGTCGGGTTCGAAGGCCAGGACTTCGCTGACGCGGCCGGCGGGCGCATTGACTTCGATGCGCAGTTCGGATGCGTCCGCGGGGACGGCGATTTGGAACACGTCATCTTGTTGCATGAGGCGGTCCGTGGCGGGTTGCTTGTCAATGAAGGCGTGCACCAGGGCGGCCGGCGCGGGTGTCCCGTCGTCGAGGGTGGCGAGGAAATGGACCGCATGGCCGTCGTCCGTGGGGTCGTTGCCGAGAATCTGAATCTGCGCGCTGGGCCCTTCGCGGGGCCCGGTGGTGAATGTGCCCTCGTGGGTGGCGGGGTTCCCGGCCAGGTCCTGGACGTGGAGGGTGTAGGCGTATGCAGTGTCCGGTTGCAATCCGGTGAGGCGGAACGTCAGTTCGTAGGCGGGGCTGGTGGTCTGCTTGGTCTGTTCACCCACCAGCAGCGTGCCCAGGACGGGTTCGTCCCAGGTGATGGTCATCTGCGGACTGCGCTGGAGGGGCACGTAGGGGTCGATGCCTTCGATGGTGGCATCGACGAAGGCGGGTGCTTGCAGGTCTTGTCGCCAGCGGACTTCGCCACTGAGGCCTTCGGGGAGACGCAGGTCGACGATTTGGTGGCCTGCGTCACGGGCGTGGAACGAGAACGCGCCGCGGGCGTTGAGCATGTCGTCGGCGGGGACGTGGCGGGCGGCCAGGGTGCCGGCCATCAGCACGAACCGGTCGGCGCGGTCGGCGAAGTGTCCGGATTGTTCGAGGCGGACGAGCACATCGGGGGCGTCGTCGCCGATGGTTCCGACCAGATTCATGACAACTTCCTCGCCAATGGAGTCCGTGGCAAATGGTGCACCACCAAAGGCGAACCAATCCATGACGACGCCGTCGTCGTCTGCTTGCAAGAGGGCCCAGGCGCTTGGGTCGGGGCCAAGGTTCTGGAAGCCGCCATCGTTGCTGATGAGGGTGTCCGTGGCTTGCACGGACAGGACGCCACCGGCGTGGTCCCATTGCAAGTCGCGGGCAACGAGGTAGGCGTCGTCGACGCGCAGGCCACGGGCGATGGGTTCGACGTCTTTGGCGTCCATGGTGAAGTCGCCTTGGACGTGAATCCATTGGTACACGTTGTCGTGGATTTGCACGTCGCCAAAGTCGGCCAGCGGACCTTGCACCAAGGGTGCGTCGCTGGACTTGTGGATCGTGACGATGCGGTCGCCAAGGTCGACGTCGAGCCGCTGGGCGGCGTGGCTGACCTGGACGAATTGGCCGCGCAGTTGTGCATCAAAACCGCCGACCAATGGGCCGGTGGCATCCCCGTCTTGCCACACGGAGTCGGCACCCACAATGGGCACCAGGATGGCAAGGAGGAAGAAGGGGAAAAGGTGCGAGCGCAAGCTTAGACGCTCTCGGTCTCGCAGTTGCCGTTGACGGCGTGGCCAGCGGCGCTGTCCCAGTTGTAGCCGGACAGGGCCATGTTGGTCACGCAGCTGGTGTAGGTACCAGCACCTTGGCGAGCCCACTCGAAGGTGACGCTGCCGTCGCTGCCGGTGTTGGCGGTGCCGCTGGCACTGCTGCCGCCGGCCTTGTCGACGTTGACGGTCACGGCGACGCCGTTCATCATGGCCTCGGCCGCGTCGGCGGCCCAGATCTGGATGTAGACGTTGCCCTTCTTGGCGGAGCCAGTGCGCCAGTGGTCGATGTCGTGGGTGTGGATGTCACCACCCGTCGGGGGCGGCGTGCTGCCGCCACAGTCGACTCCACCGACGGCGTTGCAGGCGTTCACCGCGCCGGCACCCTGCTGGGCGGCGGACATGCCGAGGTCGGTGGCCGTGGCCTTGAGGTGGTCACGGAGTTGCTGGGGCGTGTAGGAACCGCCGGCCGCGAGAACCAGGGCAGCGACACCACTGACGTGGGGCGTGGCCATGGAGGTGCCGTCCCAGGTGGCGTAGCCGCCACCGGTGGTGGAGACGATGCCGACGCCGGGGCCGGTGATGTCCAGGCCGCTGCCGTAGTTGCTGAAGCTGGCCTTGTTGCCGTTGCTGTCGTGGGCCGCGACGCTCATGGCGTTGGCGACGTTGGCGGGGAAGCCGAGGCTGTTGGCGCCGTCGTTGCCCGCGGCGACGATGACCAGGCTACCGGCGGCGGTGGCGTAGTCGATGGCGTCGACAACCGACTGGTCGCTGCAGCCGAAGCAGCCGAGGCTCATGCTGATGATGTCAGCGCCCTGGTCGGCGGACCAGGTGATGCCGTTGGCGATGTC
>JBFKTF010000057.1:0-10859 GCA_041636435.1 Thermoplasmatota archaeon | reverse complement strand
TTCCTGCAATACACTGGTCAACGCTTGGAGGACGCCTGATGGTCTTCCTCCACCTCTACATGCGCAACCTGCGGCAGATGCCCCGCATCCCACAAGTGCTGGTGTTTGGCATCGCGATGCCCATCATCCAACTGCTGCTGTTTGGCAGCGTCTTCAGCAACACCCTCGACACGCCGGGGCATCCGTACAACGGCGTGGCCGACAGCTACTACGAGTTCATCGCCCCCGCCATCATCCTGCTCACCGCCGTGCTGGGAATGGCCAACAGCAGCGCCGCATTCATCGTCGACCTGCGCACTGGATACTTCGACAAACTGCGCACCACGCCAGCCAGTCCCAGCGGCGTCATCTTCGCCCGCCTCATGGCGGAAATGACGCGCGTTGCTGGACAAGGTGCCATCATCCTGCTCCTTGCCATCGCGTTGGGAGCAAGGGTCGAGACCGGTTTCCTGGGCGGCATCGTGATGCTCCTCGTGGCGGTCGTCTTTGGCGCCATGACCACGGGCCTCGCGGTCATGATCTTGGCCATGAAGACACGCAGCGACCAAGCAACGCAATCCGTGTTCCCACTGTTCTTTGTGCTGCTGTTTCTCAGCACCGCGTTCATGCCCGAGCCGCTGCTGCCCGAATGGCTGCAGACCATCGTGCAGTTCAACCCAGTCGACTACGTCATCCAAGGCTTCCGTGGCTTGATGTTCGACGGCTGGGCTGAAGCCGCTTCCGACCTGGCCATTGGGCTGGGTGCCGGCGCGGTCATCGCGGCGTTGCTGACGGCCTTCAACGTGCGAATCTACCGCAAGATGTTGGGCTGATCTTCCCGGCTGAAGGTCGACTGGACCAGCAGGAAAAACAGCACCGTCAAGGCCAACGAGCCCGCGATGGCGGCCACCACCGTGGCGCCTTCCACGGTCGCATACAATGCGCCGATGATGAGCAGCCACACGATCGTAAACAGCGAGGTCGCCAACCAGGCGGCCAGCCGCCGCGTGCCCGAGTGCGCGTAGAAGCCTTGGCTCGTCAACGCCCACCCGATGGCCACCGGCATGGCGGCACTGAACAGCCCATTGAACGGCTTGGATGCAGTGAACCAGTGGACGCCCGTGGCTTCCCCGATGAACGTCGGGAGGATGCCGCCGACCACTGCGGCGCCGAGAGCAAAGTGGGCCCAGCGATGCTTCGTGTCCCAACGGCGCATGGTGAGTGCCACAATGATGGCCGCGTAGACGAGGCTCGCAATGCGGATGATGGCGGTCGGGCGGAAGCCTTCAGAGACCACGTAATCGGGGATGGTGGCGTACCGGAACGCGATGATGGTCAGGTCCGCCGCAGCCGCGAATACCGGGAACAGCATGAACGACACGCCCGCGACAAAGTGCGTCAGGGGCGCCTCGCGGTCGCGCAGCAGTGCATGGGCGACGATGAGGTACGTGATGGCTTGCAAGCCAATGACCTGGTACATCCAATTGCCAGGGGCATCGGCGTACCAGATGCCGTGGTCGAAGAGGTACCAGAACTCGAAGATGGTCATGACGACCAAGGCGCCAATGGACCACTTGGTCGCCTTGGCGCGGGGCCAGAGCAGGTGGAACGCAAACATCAGCGCGAGGAATGGCAACGCAATCTGGTAGTAGTTCACCAAGTCCGTCATCGGGGTCGGCGAGCCGTCCAGCGCCTCCGGCGTGAAGCGCAATAGGATGTTCACCACGCCGCGCACGACCATGAACAAAGCAAACACTTGCATGAGGCGCGAGCGCGGATCCAATGCCATGACCCACATGGCGACCGTCAGCATCAACAGGCCGGCCAGCACGCGAGGGGCCTCCCACCAGATGTCGTCCATCGCCGCCAAGCGGGGGTCATGGGATGTAAGCTTACGCGTGCTATTCTGTGGGGCGGTGCACCGTGGTCTGGATGAGCAGGAACAAGAGCACCGACAACGACACCGTGCCGACGACCGCGGCCACGGCCTCCGCTCCCTGGATGGCGGCGTACAAGGCCCCCACGATGCCCAACCAGCCAACACCGAACAACGAGGCCAGGGCCCAAGGGCGCCAGCGCAGCGCGCGGTACGGAGCATAGAATTCGTCGCGGGTCAATGCCCAGGCCACGGCCACCGGCAGCGCCGCCGTGAACACTCCATTGAACGGCAACGACAAGGTGTACTCGTCCATGCCCACCAAGCGGCCCCACACCACGGGCACGATGCCGCCGGCCACCGCAGCGGTCGTGGCGGCCACCACGATGCGTCGTCGTGCAGGTAGCGTGCCGCGGAACGTCCAAGCGGTGATGAAGACCCCATAGAGCAACGTGGCCAACCGGAACCAGAAGTTGCTCCACCGCTGCGGCGTCGGGGCGAAGATGCGGTTGTTGAGCCAGGCGTCGATGAATTCGGCCACACCAAAGGCTCCAGCGAACATGGGGAACAACATGTAGGCGGCGCCCGTCGTGTAGCGCGCAATGGGGGCATCCCGGTCGGCCAGCATCGCATGGGCCACGACAAGATACGCCAAGCCCTGCAAGCCCAGCACTTGGTCCATCCAGCCGCGGAACTCGCCGCCCAAGAACGCAGCGTGGTCGAAGAAATACCACACCTCCAACGCGCTGGCCACGGCGACCGTGGCCACGATGGGTTGCTTGGCCCGGCCGGGGCGCAGGAGCAACCAGGCAAAGACCAGGGCGGCAAATGGCACGGCAATCTGATAGTACCCCGTGACGGCCAGCAACGGTGGCACCTCGCCACCGCCATAGCGCTCGCCGGCAAACGGCAACAACAGGTTGACCAGGCCCCGCAGCACCATGAACGCCGAAAACGCCTGCATGAGGTGCGAGCGGGGCGCGATGGCGATCGCCCACATGGCGGTGCTCAGCATCAGCACGCCGGCGATGATGCGGGGGGCCTCCCACCAGAATTCCATTAGGCGAGCTGGAGGATGTGCTCGAAGTGATGTGATTCTACCGGTTGCACCGATAGACGTTGTCCCTTCTGCAACAAAGGCATCCCATCCAGGGCCGGGTCCTCGCGGAGCTGGTCCAATGGAATCAGCTCATCGAACGTCCGCACATGCTCGATGTCCACCATGAGCCAGCGCGGATTGTCCGGGTCCGACTTGGCGTCAAAATACTTGGAGTCCGGATCGAACTGGGTGTGGTCGGGGTATGCTTCCTTGCACACCTTGGCCACGCCGACCACCCCGGGGGGCTTGGCGTTGGAGTGGTAGTACAGCACCAGGTCGCCCACCCGCATGTCGTCCCGCATGGTGTTGCGGGCCTGGTAGTTCCGGATGCCATCCCAATGGGTGGAGCCATCCTGTTCCAAGTCGTGGATGGAGTAGACGTCCGGCTCGGACTTCATCAACCAGTAACGCAAGCGAGCACCCCGCCTATTCGTAGATGCTGGCGCGGATGCCCCAGTAAACCAACGTGGCGGCCAGGAAGATGCCGGCCATGTAGAATCCCTGCTCGGCCATGCCGGGGTTGTTGAACACCAGCCATCCAAGCAACCAGAAGATGACCCAGATCACGGTCAGGGCGATGAGGCCAACGGAGGCCAGCATGCGTTGCATCTTGTGGGCAGCCACGATGGCCGACTTGGGTGGCTTCGTTTAAGGACTGTGTCGCCGCGCGGCTCAGAACCACGACGACAAGTCGCGCTGCACGGCCAGCTCCAGGTCCTTGAATCCGAACGCGCCCGTGACGTACTTCTCCACCATGTCCCGGTACCACGTCCAGTCGACCATGTGGGGGTTCGCCTTGACGTGCTCGGCGGGCCACATGAATTCGATGGGCTTGATGCCGGACTTGTTGGGCTTCTTGACGACCAGGTTGTAGCCTTGGCGCGCCAACCGTTCGCGAGCCTCTTGCTGCGCTTGCACGTCGAGGTACAGCGGCAACGGTTCTTTGCACACCACGAAGCGGTGGCGCTTGGCGGCGGTGATGTTCTCGCCAATCACTTGCTCCAATGCGGCGGTGCGCACCGCGAATGTGGAGAGGCTGCCATCGGGGTTGGGCTTGTAGCTCCGAATCGGTTGGACTTGTTGGCGCAACACCAGTTGGTCCCACGGCGTCTGGTTGATGTCGACGCCGCTCATGACGTCCTTGGTGGCTCGCTTGATGGCGGTCTTCATGCGCTCCCGGGCGTCCTCTTCGTCGTCCCATTCCGCCACGTCGCGCAGCGCTTGTTCCATGATGGGTTGCAGCAGCGTCTGGGCCAATGGCGCCTTGTCGCTGCCCTTGAAGTTGTTCCCCTTGGTCTCCATGACGAACTTGCCGGCCGCGTCCGCCTTGAACTTCAGGTAGTTCTTGTGCACCACGTACACCATGGCGTCGTATTGCTCGGCTTCCAACTCGAAGTCCTGGTAATCCAACAGGTCGCGCCACTTTTTGTTGGCTGCTTCCACCGCGCCGACGGCGGCATCGGGCATGGTGATCCACTTGTCTTGCTTGGGCTCCACATCGGCGCCAAGCGCCGCAGCAAAGTGGGGGATGTTTCCGGCCGACTTGCTGCAGCCAAGGTAGATGCCGTCCGTGTCGCCGTACACGACGCGGATGCCTTGCTTCTCGAAGTCGGCCTTGGTGTCGTGCAGAATCTCTTGCCCGATGGTGGTGATGTTGGCGCCACCCCAGACATTGAACTGGCGGCAACTGACGTTCACGGCGACCATGATGCCATGGGTGCCGGCGTTCCGTGCCGCCTTCAGGCTGGCATACGTCATGTCCAGCACGCGGACTTCGTCCTTGCTGGCGCCCGACTTCTTGGCTTCGGCACGGGCGTCCTTGACCTTCTGGATGGTGTCCAGGACACCGGTCATGGCCAGATTCACCATGCCCGGCTCGGGGTTGTGCTTCATGCCAATCATGTACCCCTTGCCGTGGGTGTATCCCTCGTCGTCGTTGGGCTTGCGAATCTCGTACCGGCCCGACTTGACGACGTTCTCGTCCATGTCCTTGAGCCACACCCAATCGTCGACCTTCTCGCCCTTCTTGGCGGGCTGCACCGTGTCGGCGGTGAGGTTGCGCGCCTTCAGCAGCGTGGGGTACATGGCGCCCACGTCGGCCTCCACCACGTGGAACCATGGAACGAAGTGTGACTTCAAGTCGGAGTCGGGTTTGAGGGTCAGGCCGCCGGCAATCTCGTAGCCATGGCCTTCGCGGCCGTCGCTGCGCACAATGATCTGCGGGTGCTCGCACCAGAATGGCATCTCGGGGCCTTGCTTGGCCACGCGCAGCAGTTCCTTGTTGCCGCCCGATTGGCGTTCGTCTTCGGGCAGGAGCTTCACGGCCGTGGCAATCTCGTCCCGGCTGGGGAACGGCTTGCGCACCACGCGCTGGATGCCTCGGGCAATGGATTGGGCGCGGCACGTGGCCGGCATGATCTTGCGTTGCCGGCGCGCCCGGATGAGGGCCATGTGGTCCCACATCTTCGTGTTGCCGCCGGTCAACAGCGATTCCAGTGGCAGGTCCACGGCGAACGCCATGGGCAACGCCTGGGCCAGCAGAATCTGCGTGATGCCCACTTGCTCGTGGATGTCGTGCTTGTTGTACTCCAAGGTCTGCGGACCCAGGTCCATGGTGTCGGGTTCCATGTAGACCCGGCCCTCCACTTCGACGCCGAGCCACGGTGCCAAGCCCTTGAGGGTGAAGTCGTCGTGGAAGAAGTAGAACTTCCTGGCGGCATGGAACGTGTCCAGGCTGACCGGGTGGAACACGGCGATGTCTTGGCTGGTGCCGAAGTGGAAGCTGCGGTCGTGGCTGCTCCACACGTTCGTGAATTCCTGGAACCAATCGACCATGGGTTGGCTCAGGTTTTGCTGCCGCTCGTTGCGCTTCAGCACGTCGCGGATGCGGTTGCGAATCTGCAGGTTGTCGAAGCCGAGCACGTTGTGGCCGGCAATGATGTCGTACTCGACGGCCTTCTTGGTGAACTCGAACAGGTTGTCCAATTCCTGGTCGTGGTCATGGGCGACCAGTTGCACGACCTCGCGGTCTTGCCAATCGGTGGGCAAGTCATGGAACCGGAAATCGAATTGTTCCGTGTCCAGGTCCTTGCTGGCGGCGTACTCGACGGGGAACTCCGAGTACCCGATGATGTCGATGGGGATCTCCTTCTTCCCCGAGCCGTACTGGGTCGTCTCGATGTCGTACGTCAGCACGTCGAGGCGCTGTTTCTGGCCCTTGGTGTCCCAAAGCCACCAGTCCTTCTCGGCGGCCAGATCGGCCAACGCCCGTTCCTGGTACGGGATGTCGTGTTCGCAGGTGTAGAAGCCATGGTCGGCAAACAACCGGTCACTGATTTCGGGAATCCAGTAGGGTTGCTTCGAGGCCACCGGAACGACGGCGCGTTTCTGTCCGTGGTCCCAGAACGAGCCATACTCGATGGGTTCCCCCACGTCCAGAATCTTGGCCAGCGTGTCGGTTTCGGGCTCGGCGCCGGCGTGCTCGGCCATCAAGGCGTCCAAGCGCTTCTTGGCCGCGCCGATGTCCTCGCCGGGGTCCTGGGGGAATGCGAGGAAGTGGGGGCGGTGCAGGTCCGCGAGCACCTGGGGGTCCTGGTCTTTCCAGAAGAGGTGCGTGTTCGAGAGGTTCAGCAGCGGGCCCGCCACGCGCTGGCAGGGGCGGTCCTCGTTTTAGGTGGTGTCCAGGGGACTATGGTTCGGGGACGACCATGCCGCCGCCACCGTCGTCGTCATCGTCGTCATCGTCCGGGGGTGCCCAGCCGGTGCCTTCGCCGGGGTCGCCCAAGCGCCCTTGTCCGTTGACGAACAGGCAGGGCCCCAAATCGTCCAATTCCATCTCGTCGCCCGTGCGTCGTCCGGCCATCAATTGGCAACGGGTCACCCCAATGGGGGCCACGAAGTGCCCGCCGTCGCGCAATTGCTCGACGAGTTCCAAGGGGATGCGGGGGATGGCGCAGGTGATGTAGATGGCGTCAAAGGGAGCGAACTCGGGGGCGCCGTCCATGCCGTCGCCCTGGATGACGTGCACGTCGAATCCGGCGGCCTTCAGGTTCTTGCGGCTCCATTCCGCCAGCTCCGGCAGGTACTCGATGGTCACCACGTGCCCAGTCTCGCCCACCATCGCCTTGGCGACGGCGGCGTGGTATCCGACCCCGGTGCCAATCTCTAGGACGCGGTCGCCTTCCTCCAATTGCAGGGCGGTGGTCATCATGGCCACCATGTGCGGGGCGCTGACGGTTTGCCCAAAGCCGACGGGGAGCGGTTTGTCCTCGTAGGCTTCGTCGATGAGCTCCTCTGGGAGGAACAGGTGCCGGGGCACGCTGAGCATGGCCTCCTCTAGGCGGGGGTCGTTGAGATACCCCCCGACCTCGAGTTGCTCCAAGAGGGCCTCCCGTTCTGGGAGCCTTTCCAAGGTGTCGGGCACGACCTGTTGTTCGTCCTCCGGCCTTTAAGGGGGTGCCGGAAGAGGCCATTGGGGCCCCGCTCGTGTTATTTGAAGCCCGCGCCAGGCCCGTCAGCCAGTTTCGGCCAGAATGGCCTGCACCTTCTGCGCCAGCACCTTGGCGGGCACGTCGGGCAGGCTCAGGTACTGGGTGGTGCCGGCCTGGCCCTTGCCGCTGATGCGTGCGTAGAGGAAACCGGCGTCTTCGAGCTGCTTCAGGTACTTCCAGAACTGCGTGTGGCCTCGGGGTTGTTCCCCGTGCTCTTCGCACAGCACATGGTAGGTGTCTTCGAGGTTGCCCGTGGTGACGTACGCGCCGCCATCCCGTTGCAGCCGGTGCGCGATGGCCAACAACACCAACAGCGGGTGCTTGGGTTGGTTGCGCAGCTTGGATTCCGTGACCACGGAGTAGGTCTCCGCCTTGGCGGCGCGCACGTGTTCCGGGTCCACCAGATCCGCATGTTCGTCGTCGGCCAGGACACCGGATTTCCAGAGCAGTTCGATGCCGAGACGCGCATCGCCCGGGCCGCCCTTGGCGCCGCCGGGTGCTTGGCCGGCGATGTCCGCGATGAGGCTCACGGCCTCGGGGTCGACGGTGCCTTGGATGAACGCCATCTGGCCGCGTTGCTCGATGATGTCGTGCATCTCTTGCTGGCCGTAGGGCTGGATTTCCAGCACGTTGCTGCGCTTGAAGGTGGAGAGCGCGGCGTCGTCCAATTGGTCCAGGACGTGTTGCTGGGAGATGAGGACGAGGCTGATGCCGACCCATTGTTGGCCGACCTCGTCGTTGAAGCGCGTCAAGTCGTAGACGAGGTTGCTGCCATCCGCGCGCAGCAGGGCGTCCACTTCGTCCAAGATGACCACCAGGTGGCAGTCGCGGCGCTCCAGGTGCTTGCGCAAATCGCCCATCATTTCGCCGACGCTGAAGCCGCGTTCGGGGTAGTGGGGCTCGAAGTGGTTCAGGATGCCCAGCATCGCCAAGGCCGCGGACTTGCGGCGGCGGCAGTTGACGTGGACGGTCTCCATGCGGCGGCCCTTCTTGGACAGGACAGCGGCAAAGTCGCGGCAGAACCGCTTGGCCACGACGGTCTTGCCGGTGCCCACGGGACCCCAAATCAGGGCATGTTCGCGGGTGCCGCCTTGGGTCAATCCACGGTAGGTCCGGGCGAGGAACCGGATCGCGTCGTCGCGGTGGGGCAGTTCATCGGGGACGTAGTCGAAGTCCAGCTTGGCCAGGTCCTTGAAGACCGTCGGGCCGCCGAGCTCCTCCTCCACCAGGCTCATCATCGCCACGGAGGCGGGTCACCCATTTGAGGGGATGAGTTCGGGCCTGGAGGTAGGTGAAAGCACGGCCCGGGCGGGTGGCCGTTTTCAAGCCCGCCCGCCCTCGTCGTTGCGTGTCCGGTCCCTCGACCCGCGCCATCCACGCCGGCGAACGCCCCGATGCCAGCACCGGCTCCCTCAACACGCCCATCGTGGCCAGCAGCACCTACCGGTACCCCGAAGCCTCGGGCGGCGGCGACGCCAGCCACATCTACAGCCGCTACGACAACCCCACCGTGCAAGCGGTCGAAGACAAGTTGGCCGCGCTGGAGGGCTGCGACGGCGCCTTGGCGTTCGCCAGCGGCATGGCCGCCATCGCCTGCGTGCTCGAGACCTTCGTCCGACCCGGCCAGACCATCGCCGTGATGCACGGCGTCTACGGCGGCACCACCGCCCACATGCAGCGCGAGGTCACCGCACGAGGCGTCCACGTGGTGGAGTTCGACGCATTCGGCGACACCCTGCCTCCGTGCGACCTGGTGTGGCTCGAATCGATTACGAACCCCTTGCTGCGGGTGCCCGACGTGGAAGCCTGGGCCGAGCGCGCCCACGCCCAAGGCGCGCGCCTCGTAGTCGACGCCACCTTCGCCTCACCCATCCTGCAACGGCCCTTGGACCTGGGCGCGGACGTGGTCGTGCACTCCGGCACCAAGTACCTCAACGGCCACAGCGACGTCACCGCTGGCTTCGTATGCCACCGCAGCGACGACCGCGACGCACTCTGGACGACCCGCCGCAACACGGGCGCCACCGTCGATCCGCACGCCGCGTACATGGTGATGCGTGGCATGAAGACACTGCCCCTGCGCATGCGGGAGCAATGCGCCACCGCCATGTGGCTGGCCGAACACCTGGCCGCCCGCGACGACCTCGTCGTCCACTACCCGGGCCTGCACGACCACGCCGACCACGCCCACGCCCGCACCCTGGGCCACTACGGTGCCATGATCACCCTCGACGTCGGCAGCCGCGACCGCGCCGTGGCCTTCCGGCGCAAGGTGCAACTTATTGCCCCCGCCGCCAGCCTCGGCGGCGTCGAGAGCCTCGTGTCGTTGCCCATCGAGACCAGCCATGCCTATTCGTCCAACGAGGAACGCACCGCCTTGGGTATCACCGATGGGCTGCTCCGCATCAGCATCGGATTGGAAGACCGCGACGACCTGCTTGCCGACATCGAGGCCGCCCTTGCCTGACGAGGACCCGAGCCGCGTCACGGGCGTGGCCCTGTACGTCTTCAGCCTCGTCGTGGCCATTGGGCTCCTGGTGGGCCCCATCGCGACGTACATCATCTGGCGGGTGCGCCGCGACGAACCATTCCTGGATTTTCACGGCCGACAAGCCGTCGACTTGGTCGCCACGGCCGCCCTCGTGGGTGGCACCGTGTACCTGTTGGGGCGGGTCGTGGCCTTGCAGTGGGCCAGCGTGGGCGCCATCGTGCAATGGCTCGCCGTCGCGGTGTTGCTGGTGCAATGGATTCTCGGTGTGTGGGGCGCCGTCGATGCGGGACTGGGCCGTCGCCGCCAACTCCCTTTGTCCCTGCGCTTGTTGCGGCCGAAGGATGTAGCATAAAAGCCAGGACGTCGCTGAGGGCTCGTGGCCGAACTCCGTGGCACCGGCAACAGCCCCCGGCGCTGGCTCCTGGACCGCACCACCTTGACGGTCCAGACCCCCACCGAGCGCACCCTGGTGCCCTTGGATCAAGTGGTCACCATCCACGTGGGGGGTCACCCCAAGGGCAACGGCCACATGTTGCCCCTGGCGCTGGGCCTCGTCCTCGCGGTCGCCGGCGCGGCGCTGTGGTTCACCGTGGACAACATGGCCCTCGTCGGCATGGGCCTCATCGGCATCGGCGTCCTGATGCTCGTTGGCGGCGCGGTGCTCATGTTCGTGGGCGGATCCAAGGGCCTCATGGTCCACACGTCGGCCGGTGAGCACGCCATTCGCCATCCATTGGATGCGGACTTGGACGACTTCGTGGACGAACTGGTTGCCTCCCGCAACGCTTACCTGGAAGGCATCGACACCGTCGAGTGATGGTGGACGCCGACTTCATCACCCAACTCGTGCACAGCGTGGTCCCCGACGCCGAGGTCCACCCCGTCGACCTCAACGGTGGCGGCGACCACTGGTACGTGGCCATC
>JBFKTF010000056.1:0-11091 GCA_041636435.1 Thermoplasmatota archaeon | reverse complement strand
TGCACCATGCCGCTGACGGTGACGTCCTCGGAGACGCCGTCTTGCAGGTCGGGATCACCGAAGCCGGCGCCGCAGCCGTCACCCCCGCCACCGGAGCTCACCGTGACGCTCTGGCTGCTGGCGTCGCTGCCACCGTTGCCGTCGTTGACGGTCAGGCTCACCGTGTAGGTGCCGGGGCTTGCGTACGTGTGGCTGGGGTTGACGCCGCTGGCGGTGTTGCCGTCGCCGAAGCTCCAGGAGTAGCTGAGCGCGTCGCCGTCGGGGTCGCTGCTGCCGCTGCCGTCGAAGTTAACGGACAAGTCGTAGGCGCTGTGGGTGAAGCTCGCCGTGGGGGCGCCATTGCTGGGGCCGCCGCCACCGCCACACGTTCCAATGGCGTTCACGAGGGTGTCGATGCGCAGCAGGCCGTGGCCGTAGATGTTGTCCCATCCGACGGTGCCCAGATCTTCGGCCGTGTCTTGCATCATCTGGCGCAGTTGCACGTTGCTGAGGCTCGGGTCGCAGCTGAGGGCGAGCGCGAGGGCGCCGGCGACGTGGGGCGTTGCCATGCTGGTGCCGCTCAGGGAGTCGTAGTCGGCGTCGTTGCCGTTGTAGGTCGATTCGACGTTGCTGCCGGGGGCGACGATCTCCAGCTCGGGGCCGCCGTTGGAGTAGCTGGCGCGGGTCTTGCTGGAGGTCAAGGCGCCCACCGCGATGGCGTTGTCGTACGCGGCGGGGTAGGAGACGTCGTTGTTGTTGGAGTCGTTGCCACTGGCGGCGACCACGAGCACGCCCTTGTTCCAGGCGTAGTTGACGGCGTTGTTGCCGCTGGTGGAGAAGCCACCGCCTCCGAGGCTCATGCTGATGATGCGCGCGCCTTGGTCGGCGGCGTCCATGATGGCTTCGTTGATGTCGGAGTTGCTGCCGGAGCAGGTGACGCTGAACAAGCCGCCCACGGGTCCCAGGACCTTGTGGTGGATGATGCTGGCTTGGCTCATGCCGGCCACGCCGATCCCATTGTGGGTGACGGCGGCGACGGTGCCGCTGACGTGGGTGCCGTGGCCGCAGTCATCGTTGGGGTTGGTGTCGTTGTTGACGTAGTCGTGGCCGCCGATGTAGTTCGCGGCCAGGTCTTCGTGGCTGGCACGGATGCCCGTGTCCAGCACGGCCACCTTGATGTCTGGGCTGCCCCAGCCGACGACGTCCCACGCCGCGTGGGCGCCCATCTGGGCCGGGCCGTACTGCTGGCCGTAGCGGGCGTCGTTGGGGACGACTTGCATGCTGAGCACCTGGTCGTCTTCGATGTAGGCGACGCCGGGCACGTGGGCCATGGCGTCGCGGACGGCGCCCAAATCGTCGGCGCGGAGGACGAGGTAATCCAGGCGGGGTTCGACCTTCAGGACTTCCAGGCCGCCCACGTGGGGCGTCGATGGCAAATGCCCGGGGTGGAAGCCGACAATCGCCTGGCCCATGGACGTCGGGTCGTTCGGGGAAGCAGGTTCTGCGGAAGTCGTGATGGGGGCCAACAGAAGGGCACACGCCACGAGCACAACGTGGATTCGCACAATCCTACGAAAGTCGCACGAGGTAAAGAGCCTCGCCGCCGGTCCGGTTCTATCCAAAAGGCGCCACAATGGAGGATACAGTTTCACACAATCTTCCACAGGAAGCCATGGGGTCGATTTGGCGATGGCGGGGGCGTTTGCCACGCGAAACACGCCATCGGCCCCGTTCCATGCGCGTTTTCATGGTCATCGCCACGAAAACCGCAACAGGGGCTCAAAGCAACGACAAATGGCCCGTGACCTTGTCCACCGTGGTCTCGTCCCCGGGACCGATGCCCAACACGGTCACCGTGCCCGCGGGAATCTCGGTGTGTCCCGCGTCCTTGATGAGCGCCGTGCTCAGGCCCGCGCGCTCGGCGGCCGCCTTGAGCGGCATGAATTCCTTCTCGGATTGCACCTTCAAGACGGTCTTCTTCTGACCCAACTTGTGCCACGCCTCGAAGGCGCGCTTGTCGTACTTCTGGGCCTTCAAGGCACAATCCACCGCCGCGTGGCCCACCTGCGCCGCCAATTTCCCCTTGCTGAGCTTGAGGTCCTGGCGGGTCACGATGACCATCTTGTGGCTCATTCCTCTTCGCCCTTCATGGCGTCAAGAGCCGGGTTCTTGACGTCCTCGGACTTGGTGAGGTGCTCGCTGACCAACGGGTCGATGCCCTTCGTGTTGGAGGCGTGCCAGGCGGAGCCGGCCGCAATGGCCGCGTCCCAGTCGATGTCGCCCTTCAGGACCACTTCGTCGCCGTGCACCGTGGCTTGGGCGATGGGGACCGCCTTGAACACGCCGGCTTGCTTCAGGATCAACTGGTCGCCGTCGCGGGCCACGGTCTCGCCGACGACGCCGCCCTCGTGTTGGACGAACTTCAGGAGCCAGGCATCCTCGATGTCGCCCTCCTCCTCGTCGGAGCCAGGGGCGTCGGGAATCGCGCCGCGCTCCCGCTCCAGCTTCGCCTGCTGATTGTTGAAGTAGACGATGGCCAGGAGGATCAGCGTCACGCCGGCCAAGGAGTAGAGGATGGTGCGGTCGTCCAGCATCCAGGTCGCCGCACGCCGCCCTCGGATAAAGGGCGCTCCCTTCGCTCCGAAGCCATCACATAGCGGCCGGGGGTCGACGCGACGTGGACGTCGACGTCATCGTGGTCGGGGCCGGACCGGTGGGCAGCAACACCGCCCGGCTGCTGGCAGAGCGCGGGCACAGCGTCTGCATGCTCGAAGAACACCCCCAAGTGGGCATCCCGGTGCAATGCGCCGGCTTGGTGACGCCCCGCATCTTCGAGCACACCCCGTTCGACATCGGCGACCTGCACCAAAACGACCTACACGGCGCCAAAATCGTCGCCCCCGACGGCACCGCCGTCATGTTCGAAACCGACAAGGTCCAAGCCCAAGCCATGGACCGGGCCGGCTTCGACCAACGCATGGCCGACCACGCCGTGTCGGCCGGCGTCGACCTCCGCACCGCCACCAAGGCCGTGGCGGCCCAACGCGTTGAGGGCGGCGTCCAAGTGACGCTGCAACACGACGGCAAGCGAGAGGACGTCACCTGCCGCTTGCTGGTGGGCGCCGACGGCACCCGGGGCAGCGTCGCACGGTGGTTTGGCTTCCCCGCCGTCGACGAAGTGGTCTCCGCCTACGAAGTGGAACTGGCCGACTGCCAGCTCCCCGACGGCGACCGCATCATCCCCATGTTCGCCGGCAACGCGCAAGCGCCTGGCTTCTTTTCCTGGATCATCCCCATCGGTGGCGGTCGCACCCGCAGCGGCCTCGCCGTGGCCCCCGGCATGAACGAGCAGGCGGCCAAGAAGTACTACGAGCGGATGTTCGAGGACCCACAATCCAAGGATTACTTGCAAGGCAGCAAGGAAATCTACCGCATCATCGGCGGCATCCCCCTCGGCCTGCGCAAGCGCATCGTGCAAGACCGCGTCGCCCTCGTCGGCGACGCCGCCGGGATGGCCAAGCCCACCAGCGGCGGCGGCATCTACATGGGCCTCGTCGCCAGCGAACACCTGGCCGACGTGGCGGACTCCGGGCTGCGCTCGGGTGACTTGTCGACCAAGGCGCTGCGTCCCTACGAGCGCGCCGTGCGCAAGGGCATCGCCAAGGAACTGCGCAAGGGCGACTTGTTGCGCGGCATCTACAAGCGCTTCCACGACGACGACTTGAACACGCTGGCCCGCCTCTGCAACAAACCCAAGGTCCGCCGGGTCATCGAAGACGTGGGCGACATCGACTACCCGAGTCGGCTCGTCGTTCCATTGTTGAAAGCCGAACCTCGTTTCGTCGGGCTCTTTGCCAAGGCGATGCTGCGGAGGGCCTGATGCCCGTCCGCGGCAACATCCCCATCACCGTGTACTACACGGCCCAGGACGACGCCAAGAAGAACACCGCCGTGCGCCTCGGTCGCAAGGGCATCGCCCGCATCATCGACGACCAGAAGCACATCCGCGACCACGCCGTCCTGCTCAATCCCTTCGCCAAGAAGGCCCTGAGCAAAGAGGACCTGCCCGACATGCGCAAGCGGGGAATCCTGGCCCTTGATTGCAGTTGGCGCCAAGCCGAGGAGATGTTCCCCATCCTGCAAGGCAAGATGCGCAGCCGCGCCCTGCCGTTCCTGGTGGCCGCCAGCCCCGCCAAGTTCGGCACACCATTCGAACTCAGCACCGCCGAAGCCATCGCCGCGTCGCTGATGATCGTCGGCGAAGAGCGCCAAGCGCGCCGGGTCATGTCCGTGGTGCCCTGGGGCAAGACCTTCTTTGAAGTCAACAAGGAACCCTTTGCCGACTACGCCAAGTGCTCCACCAGCGCCGAGATCGTCGAGGCGCAGATGGCGTACCTGGACTAATCGATTCGTTCGGGCAAATCCTTGGGCTCTGGGTATTGCGGAGCCATCTCGTCCAGCAACGCCAGCAAGCGCCGGGCCACCAACACGTCCCGCATCGGCTTCTTGTCTGCAGGGATGACATGCCAGGGCGCATGGGGTGAATCGGTCGCCTCAATTGCCTCGTCGTAGGCCGCCATGTATGCATCCCATTGGTCACGCTGGCGAATGTCGCTGTGATCGAATTTCCAGCGCTTGCGCGGATCGTCCAAACGCGCCTGCAATCGCTTGCGCTGCTCCTCCTTGCTGATGTGCAAGAAGAACTTCACCACGCGCGTGCCCTCGTCGTGCAGCATCGCTTCGAAGGCGTTGATGTGGGCATATCGACGGCGCACCGTCTCGTCGTCGACGATGCCCAGCACCCGTTCGACCAGCACGCCGCCGTAGTGGCTGCGGTTCCAGACGCCGATGTGGCCCGCCTGTGGCGCGTGCCGATGGTGACGCCAAAGGAAGTCGTGCCTGCGCTCTTCTTGGCTGGGCACGCCGAACGCCGTGACGTGGACGCCCTGTGGACTGCAGTCGCCAAACACGTGCCGGATGCACCCGTCCTTGCCACCCGTGTCCATGCCCTGGAAAAGCACCAGCACCGCTCGTGATGCCTCGGCGGCCAGGCGGGCCTGCCGATCGGCCAGCTCGCTGGCCAGTCGTCGGCGCTCGAGGCGCGCATCGATGTCCTCGCGGTGCCGGGTGGGAAGATCCTGCAAGACCACGACGCGGCGATGGGCGTCTAGGTTAAAGGTCGGCCAGGCCGCGGGTCGGCGCATCCGTGCGCCAAACGCCCATTTGCACCAGGCCCTTTCCAGCTACCTCGAAGCCAACGTTTCCGGTTCCTTCGGGTATCGTCAAGACGACTTCGCTGAGGATGGTCTTGGCGTATTGATCGCCCGGCGCCACCTCGACGCCGAGCTCGCGCAGCGAGTGCGTGGCGATGGGTTGGGTGCCGTCGTAGAAGCCAATACGGAAGTTGTCCAGCACCGCGTCATCCGAGAACGGCGGCACCACAATGGGCACCCGCAAGAGGCGTCCTGGCTCGACCGCCCGGTCGGTGTAGATTGCGCCTTCTCCCTCCCACGTGAGCACGGTCTGCAAGCCGGTCCCATACGTGTTCTGCCCAGGGCAGTCGGATTGGCGGCACCAATCCACCGATAGCTCCCCTTGGCGGATGCCGTCCACGCCGGGGCCGGTCCCGAACACGGTCCGGCTGTCGAAGCGGGAGTGGTAACGCACCGGCACGTCGCCGGGGAGGTCCGCTTCGCCGGTCGTCAGGGGGCGGAGGGAACGGTCATGCTGCAAGTACGTGCGGAAGAACGCCGCCATGATGGCCAATCCTTCCTCGCGTTGTTCGTCGGGGCTCAAGCGACCGGACTCGTCGCCGTCCTCGTCGCAATACGGGTCGCCCCGGTTGCCAAAGTCGGTGTTCGTCCAGACCGTGTTGTAGTAATTGTGATTGGCCCCCATGTGGAGGAATTGGTGCTTGTCGCCACCCTCCATGTCGTCGTAGGCCCAGACGCCCTGGAGGTTGCTGACGTCGCCGTCGCAGTAAGGCAACATCGTGGCGAATGCGGGGCCTGAGGCGCGTCCCGTATCGTCCCGCAGGCCACCTTCGAGCTCCCAGCGAGCAAAGTCCGTGGGTGCCAGGGCCATCACGGCGCGCAGGCCGTAGGCACCGTACTCTTGGCGATCCTGCTGGTGCATGTGCATGGCCCGAATGACGCCCTCTCCGCCACGGCTGTGCCCCATGAGGCCGACGTTGCGCTCGTCGATGCGCGTCGCAAAGGATCCGATGGATCCATCGGCCACGGCATCCATCACTTGGAACAAGATGCGGGCGCGAGCGGTGGCACCGTAGTCGCCGCCGCTTGCTTGGCTGGAGATTCCCCATGTGTTGTCGTGGTCGTTGACGTTGTTGGCGTCCACCGAGAGGACCGCCATGCCATGGCTGGCCAAGTGTTCGGCCAGGTATCGGTAGCCCTGGAACGAACGGACCGGCTCCATGGGTCCCGCGTCCGGGCACGGCTGCAGCAACAATTCGCTGCCGGACACCGCGCAGGTGCCGTGCCGGCCATGCATGAGAATGACGAGCGGGAACGGGCCATCGCCTTCGGGGATGGTCGCCTCGCCGTGCACGTGCACGAGGTACCGTGCATTGCCGGACCCTTCCACCACGTGTTGCCCCAAGTCAAACGGCAGCAAGTCGAATTCCAGCAAGCCGGGGCGCAGGGGGTCGGCCACCGCGATGGACGCCACGGGCTCGTCGTGGGGTTCGATGTTGGCGCAACCGCTCAGCACCGTGATCAGCAACAGCAGTCCCGCTAGGACACGCATCGCGCCTCACCCGCGACCGTCGGATATGTTGGTTGCGGTGCTCAGGCTTCGCAGAGCGTCACGTGGTGCAACGCATTGGCGCTTGGCAGCACGCAGCCGCTGGGCAATTCGATGTCGATGCTATGGTAGCCGATGCCTTCGAACAAGACCTGCCCTGGCCCAGCGGCCTCCGTGTGCAGCGCCCACTCGCCGGCCGGGTCTTCGTGCTCGTAGAACTCGAGCTTGATGGACCGGGTCTCGTCCGGGGTCATGCTGAGGCTGTACTCGGTGCCGTCGGGCGCCGTCGCGGTCTGGGTGTAGTAGCCGCTGCCCGTGCCGGTGTTGGCCACGAAGCCGGGCACGTCGATGATGATGATCGCGAAGCTGACGCGGTCGTAGAAGTCGCCCACGTCGATGGTTTCGTCGGGTCCCTGGGGGCCACCGCCGTTGGCGCTTTGGCCGATGGGTTGCCCGCCGGCAAAGCGGCCATGGAAGAACACCAAGTCGTGGGCGTGGGGGACCCGCACGGGGCCCGTGTAGTTGTAGCCGTGGTCAATGACCTCGACCTGGGCGTAGTTGTTGAACGTCATCTTGCGGGCCTCACCCAATTCGGCATCGTAGACGATGGTCCCGAAGTGGCTGGGGCCGTTGTTGTTGCCGCCGAGGCCGAAGATGCCGCCGCCACCCGCTTGCTGGGTGATGTTGATGGTCGCCTCGCCGGTGACGTGGTCCACCGCGATGACCTCCATGTCGATGCGGTTGTTCGGGTTCTGCCACGTGGTGTTCCACGTGTCGCCCACTTGCAACGGGAAGTGCAGGTGGGTGAACGGCGCATCGTGGGTGTCGTAGCTCAAGTCGCCCTTCTTGATGTCCCCGTACGCCGGGTGGTGCATCACCATGGCGAAGTTGTTGAACTCGTCCATGGGGAATCCGACGAGGTAGTTGTTGTGCTCGCTGCCGGCCACCACGCGGGTGATGAGTTCCTTCTTGCCATCAAAGAAACTGGTGATCTCGTAGGTCCACCATTCGCCCAAGCGCCAGGCCGGGGTCTCGTTGAGGCTGCGTTCGCCTGCCGCCGGGGGGTCCCGGGGCAGGACGTTGGGTTGGTCCACGGTGAAGTTGCGGTCGTCCTCGTACTGCACGTCGGGGGCGCTGGGCGTGTCCGTGGCATCGGGTGCATCTTGGGTGCAACCGGCCAAGCCGACGAGCAGGAGCGGAACAATGGACAGGATGGCCCAGCGCATCATGGTCGACCCATGCGCCGCGTCTTTAGTGGTTGCGGCAGCCGCCTCGCAGCTTGATCAGTGCCGGACCGGGTCGTCGACGGGGACGTCCGGCTGCGACATGATGGGCGCGTCGAGGTGGTCGGCCAAGTCCGCCATGGTCTCGTCCATTTGCTTGACCAAGTCGTCCAGGATGCGGTTGTGGGGGCGTCCCGTGCGCTCGTCCATGTAGACCTTCTTGTACTCGACGCTGAGCGTGATGACGCGGGGCCCAAACAAGTGGCTGAGGCGTCGGTTCAGGTAGCCGCCGTAGAACACGCCGTTCTCCTGCACCATGCAGTCCTCGCCCAGCACCGTGTGTTGGCTGAGCTTGTCAAAGAAGTAGTCCTTGATGGCCGCGCCGCGCTCGTCCAAGTTGAGGTGCCGGGTGCCGAGGTTGATGACTGGCTTGTCGTCGGTGCGCCAATCCGTCTCGCCCTTGCGCTGGTAATTGTAGCTATGGAAGTCGAAGACGATGGCGTAGCCATAGCGGCTCACGGCGTCCTCCACGGCGCAGTCCACCATGGTGTGGAACTCGTACCACTTCTCCAAGCAGAACTCTCGCTCGTACTGGTCCAATGGATCGCGCCACACGTTCTGGCCCCAAGCCAAGCTTGGCTTGCTGTACACCGTGGTGTCCGGTGGCCGGTTCAGGTCGAACTCGTAGCGGGACTGGTTGGGCGTGAGCGTGTGCATCAGGGGCCCGAGGAACCGATGGGTCCAGGGGTCCTCTTCGTAGAACCGCGCGTCATCCGAGATCGCCAACTTGGGGGCAATGTCGGGGCGGATGGCGTGGTGGTAATGCACCGCCGTGCCCAGGATCGGGCTGCGGCCACGGAACGTCACCGTCGTCGAATCGAACTCGCTGACGTCCTGCCACTTCGTCTCGTCGTCGCTGCGCAGCTTGGCGCGGTAATCGCGAGGGTACAGGCCATCGGTGCTGACGGGCACCTCGGCCTTGGGGGGTGTGATCCGGCTCGGGGGGAAACCCGCGCCGATGCTGTCCATGGCCCTGCTCAAGGAGCGTCTTCCTCGCGGGGCTCAATGGTCATGGTGGCCGTCATGCCGCCGCCGAAGCTGACGTTGATGACGTTCTTCTTGCTGATGCGGGTGTAGCTGCCCGCGTATTGTCCATTGAACGCCAACGGGTTGATGTTGACGTTCATCAGGTTCATGTTCACCTGGTCGCCATCGATTTGCGGGAACAATTCCTTGGGGATGGGGACGAGGCGCTGGACAATCCACGTGCCGTCGGCCAGGTGCTTGTCCATGAGGGACTCCCAATCCTCTTGGGCCGTTTCGAAGCCCAAGAAGACGTCCTTGCCGCCGTAGGATTGGGCGGCCTTCAGCACCAGTTGGTCCTTGTTGTCGCGCACGAAGTCGGCCAGGTTGACGGTGAAGCCCATGAACTCGACCTTCTCGTCGCGAAACACTTCGGTCCACGGCACGAAGTCCGCCACCGCTTGGCGCTCCTGGGCGTTCAGGCGACGCAAGACGTCGGGGCGGCGCAGCGCCGCGAGGATCTTCTTGTTGCCTGGAATGACGCTGCGCGGCGGGTTGACCATGCAGATTTGGCCCCGCTTGTACGCCTCAGCCAGTGCCTGGGCATTGGGTTCGTGCACCAGTTCCTTGACGATGACGCGCTTGTAGACCAAGTCGACGCGCTTGTCTTGGAAGTACAAGCCATCGTCGCGCAGTTCCATCTCGCGCGGGTCGGCAAAGACCGCGTCCATGCCGTCGTCGCAGAGGTGCTTGATCGTGATGTCGATGTCGGGCTTGCTGCCCACTTCCTTCCAGTCGCACACGGCGATGAATGGCTTCTCGGGGCGGTCCTTGCCTTCGCGCCACGTGTTGTAGCATTGCACCAACGAGTCGGTCAAGTGGAGCAGGCGTTGGCGGTTGCTGACGTGGTAACGGCCACCCATGTCGTTGCGGTCGAACATGTCGATGAACGCATGGTGGATGACGTCGGCGTAGCCAGTGCCGCCGGGGGAGTCGCAGTTGAACTCCAGGAACTTCAGGTCGGTGTCGTGCAGGAACGCGTCAAAGCGCGCAATCTGGATGCTGTTGGGGAACCCGGGGTCCACCTTGTACAGCTCCATTTCGCCGTCGGTGACGCCCCACATCTCCTGCAACTCCTTCGAGTCGAGCCAGACGTGGATGAACTTCTCCAATGCCGAGTGCAGGTGGCTGAGGCTGCGCTGCAAGAGGCGGCGCTGGGTGGGGCTGATGAAATGCGGCTTGATGGGCACCGGGACGGGCTTGCCGCCGTACAGGGCGCCGTTCTCGGCGCAGTAATCGCCGATGGCCTTGAGTTCCTCCGCAGCCCACGTGGGGTCGTTGGCCAAGCGGACCATGTAGTCCATGTTGGCCCGGCCGATGGCGTCGATCATGGGACGACCGGCGGACGCCCGGGACGGGAGATAAGTGGCTTGGCTCGCCATGCAATGCGACGATTCCAGCCACTGGTTGAAAAGGGCTGCCAGCGAAGGGGCGGTTAGGCCGCGCGTTCCATCAACAACTCGGCCAAGCGCTCCAGTGCCTCGCGGCTCGGGCCCTCGGGCACGCGCTGCAATCGCAGCAACGCGTCTTGCGTGTACGTGCTGGCCTCCATCTGGCTCGCGGCCACGGCGCCGGTCTCGAACAATTGGTCGCGCACGCCGGGGAAGTCTTCCTTGCGGCGGTCCTTGGGCAAGTGGCCTCCGCGTTCCTTGAAGTGCAGGAATGGGCTGCTGTGCGTGCCGGCCACGTAGTCCGTGCCGGCGGGCTTGCCGGTCCAAGCCGGGTCGCCGGCCACGTCCAACACGTCGTCCAGGACCTGGAAAGCGTGCCCAATGGCGTTGCCGTAGCCATACATGTTGTCCACCACCTCCGGTTCGGCACCCGCCAGGGCGGCGCCGATGCCGCACGCCGCGGCCAGCAAGCAGGCGGTCTTGTCGCGGATGACGGCGGCGTACGCGGCACGGTCCTCGATGCCTTGGTCTTGGATGCGTTGCTCGCGCAGTTGCCCCTCGCAGAGGCGGCGGCATGCATCGGCGGTCATCTCCATGACGTGCTTGGGCAAACCAGCGCCCAGGGCGAAGGCTTGGGTGAACAGGAAGTCGCC
>JBFKTF010000055.1:0-11153 GCA_041636435.1 Thermoplasmatota archaeon | reverse complement strand
TGGTCGACGGGGTCCGTCACCACGCCCCCGACGAAACCAGCGGGGCGCCCGTCGTGGTACTCATTGAGTGGCAGGTCCAGCCTGCCTTCGTAGAGGCGCAGGCCATCGTGGCTCGGGTCGCCCCCAGTGAAGGTGGCGGTGATTTCCATGACGAGCTGGGCGCCCTCCTCGTAGGGCACCAGGTCGCTCTCGGGGGTTGGCACCACGGTGGCCTCGATGCTGGTTTGGCCCGCGATGAGGTCCCGCAGGCCGTCGTCTTCCATGGTGGCCAGCACGGTGTGCTCGCGGTCACGGTAGAGTTGCGGGGCGCAGAAGTCCAAGGGTTCGGGGCCGGCGATGTGCAACAGTTCGCCCGTCAAGCGAACGCCTTGGTGCACGCCGGCGCTGCCAAGCTGCACGTCCAATGTGCCAGTGCGGGTCGTGTCAAAATCCAGGCCCATGCGCAGGTTGGGGATCATGCAGATGCTCCATGTGGAGCGCTGGGCTTCGAAGCCCACGAAGCCTTCCTGCGCGACGACGCCCACGTCCTCGTCGCCGGGGTCGTCTTCGAGGGTGTTCATCCAAATGCGTCCGTCGTCGCTGCCGAAGGTGGCCACCACTTGCGCAAGGGTGCCATCGGTCAGGGTGTGGAACCACAGCGTCGGGTGGTGTCCCGCGGGTTGCGGCGTGGAGAGGTAATGGACGCCCAGCTCGAGGCGGGCCCAGACATTGGGGTCGCCTTGCTGGGTCACTTGCAAATCAAACGTCGTGGCGCCACCATGCTGGTGGCCGCTGGGCGTCTCGATGAGGATGCCGAATTCCCGCATGGCCCCGGGCTCGAGCGTGAGCGTTCCGTTGGGGCGCAGGAACGTCCAGCCCACGGGAATGCCCTTGGCGTCGATGTCGAAGGCCGCCGCCTGGTCGCCATCGTACTGCACCTGCAACGTGTACAGGTACGTGGCCGCGCCGCCGTTGCTGCTCCGGTACGGAGCCGGCGAGGCGATGGTGATGGGGCCGCTGTTCTCGGCGCCCCCAAACTCGAACGTGAAATTCGCCATGGCGTCAAATCCGGCCCGGTCCCGCGTCACCAGAAAGTCGTCGTCCTCGTTGCCCCGAGGATCCGGCATGCCGAGGCTGAACTGCGAGTATGCGCGCTGGTGGATGTGCGTCATGGTTTCGCCGCGCGTTGGTGGGGCTCCGTTCTCGTCGACCAGCAGCTCGCGGGGGACGCGGACCGTGACCGTCGTCGCATCCAGGTCCTTGGTGGCGCCCAATGCGCCGTCGATGACGGGGCCATCCACTTGGCCTGGTTCCACGGAGTGCAGCACGCCGTAGGCGTTGCCAAGGGGGTTGAGGCCGAGCTGGACGAAGTACCCCAGCGCGCCGCGTTGGAAGTAGACGCGGTGGTCGCCCGCGTTGCTGCACGTGTTGGCTTCGCAGGTGGGGAAGCCCCCCATGTCGACGGTGACGTACAGGTCGCCCGGGGTCTCCTCGAAGTACAACCCCAGGATGTCCACGGCGCTCCAATCGCCTGGCGCGTCGGTGCCGGTGCCCCAACTGCTGACCTCCACGTCGCCCGCAGGATCTTCCAGGATGAGCATGGGGGCGGCGCTGGCCAGGGGAAGCATCAGGACAACGAGCACGAGCAAGCGCACGGCACCCGGTCGCCTTGCTCCCATTTACCGGTTGCGCGCGCGGCCTTGCGGCGCTGGGGTCAACCCAGGGCTTGCCTGGCGATGACGAGACGCTGGATCTCGCTGGTGCCTTCGTAGATTTCCGTGATCTTGGCGTCGCGCATCAGGCGCTCCACGGGGTAATCCGTGGTGTAGCCGTTGCCGCCGTGAATCTGCACGGCTTCGATGGTGGCCCACGTGGCGGTCTCGCTGGCAAACAACTTGGCGCGGCTGCCCATGGCGGGCGTGAGGCGCCCCGCATCCTGTTCGGCGGCGCCCTTGAGCACCAACAAACGGGACGCTTCGATGCGGGTGTCCATGTCGGCTAGTTTCCATTGGATGGCTTGGTTGGCCGCGATGGGTTGCCCAAACTGCTTGCGTTCCTTGGCGTAGGCCGTCGCCTCGTCGAAGGCGCGTTGGGCGATGCCAACGGCTTGGGCGCCGATGCTGATGCGGGACCCGTTCAGCGTCGCCATGAGTTGCTTGAATCCGTCGCCTTCGTTGCCCAGCAGGTTCTCCGCGGGCACGCGCATGTCGCGGAAGCTGATGCGTGCCGTGTCGCTGCCGTGCAGGCCGAGTTTCTCTTCGGCGCCGTCCTTGTTGAAGCCCGGCGTGTCGCATTCCACGGCAAACAAGCTGATGCCCTTGTGGCCCGCGTCGGGGTCGGTCTTGGCGGCGACAATGGCGCTGCCGGCGTGGTTGCCGTTGGTGATGAACACCTTGTCTCCGTTGATGACGTACTCGTCGCCATCCTTGACTGCGGTCGTGGCGAGGGCCGCCACGTCGCTGCCGGCGCCGGGCTCCGTCAGGGCGAAGCAACCAATCCATTCGCCGCTGGCCAACTTGGGCAAGAAGCGTTGCTTGACGGCTTCGCTGCCAAACTGGACAATCGGGCTGGCCGCCACGCTGGTGTGGACGGCGACCGTGACGCTGGTGGAGGCGCAGGCCCAGGCCAACTCCTCCAAGATGAGGTTGTATGCGACCTTGCTGATGGGCGTGCCGCCGTATTCCTCGGGAATGGTCGGGCCCAGCATGCCAAGGCCGGCCAGGTCCGTGAGGGTGTCCGTCGGGAAGCCGCCATCGCGGTCCAGCGCTTCGGCGCGCTGCGCCACGACGCCACGAGCGAACTCGCGGACGGTCTTCTGGATGAGCTGCTCTTCGTCACTCAGGGCGAAGTCCACGAGGGCTCCAGCAGGAGCGCGCGCATAAGAGCTCAGCCCCGGGCCCAGGCGAGGGCTGGCACGACGGCGTCCATGACCCGATTCTCGCCACCGCGCAGCCGTTCTTCGAAGGCGCTGCGGCCGATGCCGAGACGCGCCGCCACGTCCGCGGTGGTGCAGCCGCGGGGGGAGCGGTAGTAGCCCATGCGGTGGGCGGCGATCAACGCCTCGGCTTGCTTGTCCGTGGGCGCTTCCAAGGCGGGCGCCAGGGACATGAACAGGTTCGCGGTGACGTGGTCCGGCTCAATCTCTTGCCGACGCACCACTTGCGTGGGGTGTTGCTGGCGCAGGGCATCCAATGCGGCTTGTTCGCTGGCACCGAAGCTGATGGCGTCGTAGTGCTCCCAACCGCCACTGACCCGCAGCGGCTGTTGCCACATCATGTCGTGGCGTTCGATGATGCGGGTGATCGACTCGTTCGGGTCGGCTTCCGGGTGCCACACGGTGAATCCGCCATGGGGCGTGGCGACCGTGCGCACCGGCGACAACTCCCGGTCGGCCGCGCGGGCGAATTGCTCGAAGTCGCCGCTGCCCTGCCATGCGACCACTTCGAACCGGTGGCCGGACCAGACCTGCAGATCGCCGCCCACTGCGCGGCTCAGCCGCGCCACGGGGCAATCGTGCTCGACGCGGAAGCGCACCTTCCGGATGCCGTCCATGGACGGGCAAGCGCCTCGGGGGGATGAAGGCGACGGACCGCCAGACTTTCCCCTGAGGCGCCTCCTTGCCCCGCGTGGCCCAGCGCATCGAACTGCCCGTCCCGTTCGCCTTGAAGTCCGTGAACGCCTGGCTGTTCCCCGGCGAACGCCCCGTGTTGCTGGACTGCGGCATCGGCGATGCCCAAAGCTACGAGCTGCTCGTCGACGCCATCCGCCGCTTTGGCGTCGACCCCGCATCCTTGAGCCTGCACATCAGCCACGGCCACGTGGACCACGTGGGCAACGCCCGTCGCTTGCGGCACGACTTCGGCGTGCCCCTCGTGTGCCCGCGCGAGGAGACCGAATACGTCGAGACGTTCCGACGCGACGAAGACCCGCGCAACGACGCATACGCCGACGCCCTGCGCGCCCACGGCATGGAACCCGACCGCGTCGCGGCCATCCGTGCCCAATCGGATGCCATCGACGAATACACCGAGGATGCCCCAATCGATCACGACGTCGCCCACGGCGAGGCGTTCCTGTTTGGCGACGACGAAGTGGAGGCGGTCCGGACACCGGGCCACACGCCGGGCAGCGTCTGCTACGTGGTGGGCGACCACATCGTCACCGGGGACACGTTGTTGGAGCGCATCACGAGCAACGCCGTCGAACTCAAAGACGACGACAAGGGCGCCTTCCACCAATACGTGCAGACGGTGGAATCGATGCGCCGCTACGTCGGCCTCGAAGCATTGCCAGGCCATCGCGCCCCATTCCAGTTGACGGACGCCGTCATCGACCACCACATGACGTTCCATGCCCAGCGCCGGCAACGCATCCTGGACTTGCTCGACCGCCCCAAGACCGCATGGCAACTGTTTCCCGGGGTCTTTCCGGGCCTGGACCGCGACGATGCCCACTTCATGGGCATGGCCGAAATTGTTGGCCACTTGCACAGCCTGGAGATGGATGGCTTGGTGCGGGTTCGCGAAGAAGGCGGCGTGCGTCAGTTCTTCCGCTGAGTCAGCCGGAACAACACCAGCAACGACACACCAGCCAACACCAACGCGGTGGCCGCGCGCGCGAAGCCCACGTACTGGTAGCGGAACCACACGGCCATGATTTCGTTGAGGGAGATGACCAGCATGACCATGGCGATGCCCAGCAACGCCACGGACATCCACACGATGGCTTTGCGGACCTGTGCATCCAATGGCGGCTTCTGGACAGGCGTCGGTTCGGGTTCCGTGTCGTTCATGCTTTCCTCCGGATGGTGATGGCCGCGAGGCCAAGCAGCAACGCAATCAAGCCCAACCCCGGCGCCTGGGCGTCCTCTTCGGCGTAGCCGGCGGACGCTCCGCGGTCGTATTGGCGCGAGAAGTCGCCCAAATCCGGTTCGTTGCTGACGGTCTTTTCGTCCTCGTCGATGACAATGGTGGGCAACAACTGGACAATGCCGGTCTTGCTGCCCACGATGACGTCGCCGTCCCAGAGGACGACTTCGACGTCGTAGTTGTAGCCGCGGGGCACGTCCAATGTCGCTTCGTGCGCGATGGTCGCGTCCACGGCGATTCCGGGCACATCCAGCCACACTTCGTCGGCCATCAGGCTGGTGCCGCGATCGCGGGCCTTGATCTGGGCACGCAACGCGTCGCTGGGGGTGCCGCCGCCGTTGCTCATGTACACCTTGGCCGTGATCATGGCGCGGTCGGCGGTGCTGTTCTCCACGAAGAAATCGATGGCGCCCACCTCCACGTGGGTCTCGTGGGTCGTCGTGGTCAACGCATCCAAGCGGTTCAGATGGGCCCCGCTCTGGGTCTCAATCTGTCCGTCCTGGAGCAAGCTGAGCTGCAATCGGATGCTGGCCTGGCGGTCCAGCTCCACGCGGTGGACGACGTCGCGGCTGGTGTCCTTGTCCATGCGGCCCACTTGCTGCGTCTCTTCGTGCAGCAGCAGACCGGAGGCGGCGGAGAATACCTTGAGTTCCAGTTCCAAGTGGCCACTCTGGGCGCCACCGTTGTCCAGCGTCGTGTGGACTTCCAGGGTCAGGACGCCGGTGCGCACTTCGGGGGCCGCCACATCCACCGAGTGGATGCGCACGTGGTTGGCGTCCTCGAATTCGTTCAGGCAGCCAGACAATGCCGCTGTGATCAGTAGAGCCAGCCAAGCCCAACGCATGCCCGACAAGATGCCTGGGTCTGGATAAACTCGTTGGAGACGTTGGGCCAATGACCAACGCCTGGTTGCGTGCAACGGCTGTTCAGTGCTTTTGGCCGGCAATCTTGGTCTTGACCTCGCGGGCCAATCCAAAGGTCTCGCCCGTGGGGCTCAGATCGCCTGGCTTGCGGAATTTGCGCACGATGTCGTCGTTGCTGAGTTGCTTCATCGCCTTCATGACGACCTCGCCACGCAGGCCGGTCGCTTCCACGATTTCGCGCATCTGCATGTGGTCCCCGGCGTGGAACAAGACTTGCACGATGTGGTCCCGGGCGGCGTCGCCAAAGCTCCAAGCGGAGCGGGGGAAGCCCAGCACGGTGTAGGGTCCGCCCAGGTGGGCTTCCGCTTCCTCGATGTCCTTGGCGGCTTGCGCACCACCGCCCAGCCGCCAGTGCCGTTCGCCTGCGTGCAAGGCGCCCTTGTGGCCACCCAACACCTCGGCCAACTGCTCCACTTTTTCGTCCGCCACCTCGCCGGTGACTTGCAAGTCGGCGGCGCCACTGGGGCGGTCGAAGTCGGCCGTTGCGCCGACGCGTCGCAATTGGAACAAGGTCATCTGGGGATCCAGGTCGGCGGGAAGCCGGGCGACGTATCGCATGCTCAAGCCCCCTTGAATTGGGCTTTCTCTTTGTTCAGGAAGGCCCGCATGCCGGTGTCTTGGTCTTCCGTCCCGAACACCTCGCCAAAGGCGCTGGCTTCCATGCTGAGCCCTTCGTCCAGCGGCATGTCGATGCCGTCGTCCACCAGGCGCTTGATGTGCTGAATGGCCAACGGGCCGTTGCGCAGCGCCTTGGTGAGCATCTTGGAGCACGTGGCTTCCAGTGCGTCGGGGCTGGTGACCTCGTCGACGAGGCCGATGCGGTGCGCCTCGGCGGCGTCGACCATTTGGCCAGTGAACATGAGTTGCTTCGCCTTGCCCGTCCCGATGCGGCGGGGCAAGCGTTGCGTGCCGCCGAAGCCGGGCACGACGCCCAGCGTCGCCTCGGGGAGGCCCAGCTTGGCGGTCTCGGAAGCGATGAGGACATCGCAGGCCATGGCCAGTTCCAATCCGCCACCCAGGGCGAAGCCGTTGATGGCGGCGACGGTGGGGCCGGGGAAGTGGGCCAGCGTCTGGAACGCTTGTTGGCCGCGGCGGCTGAAGGCTTCGGCCTCCTCGGGGCCGTAGTCGACCATTTCGGCGATGTCGGCGCCGGCAACGAATGCCTTCTGGCCGGCTCCCGTCAGGAGGATGGCGCCCGCTTTGCCCACGACGCCTTCGACGGCCGCGCGGATGCCGTCCAGCACCGCGGAGTTGAGCGCATTGAGCGCTTCGGGGCGGTTGATGGTGATGGTGGCGATGCCATCCTGGATGTCGGTGACGACGACCGGTTCGGACACGTTGGTCCCAAGGGGGGAGTGGAGGAAAAGGGTGTGGGCGCGGTCGGGTTGCCGGCCGCGCGCCGGCTGGTTGCCATTGGCTACTGGTTTGGTAGCCGATGGCTACTGCCTTAGGCTTCTTCGCCGTCGGATGGCTCGATCTCGAGCAACACCGTCGCCGCTTCCACGTTCTGGCCCGCGCTGACGTGCACGGTCTTGACGACGCCGGCCACGGGGGACTTGAGGTCGTTTTGCATCTTCATGGCCTCCAGCACCAGAAGCGGATCGCCTTCGGCCACTTCGTCGCCTTCGGCGACTTGGACCTCGACGACCTTGCCCGGCATGGGGGGCTTGATGCGTCCGTCGCCCTTGCGGCCCTTGCCGCCGGCGCGCACCAGCTCCGGCTTGGCGCGGCTGATGCGCAGATCCAACGTGTTGGGGCCTTCGTGGACGTGGCCGCCTTCGGAGCGGAACTCAAAGGTCTCGCCATCCACGGTGACCTTGTAGTGGCCCTTGCCCAGCTTCTCCACCTTGGGCTCGAAGCTGGTGCCATCGACGATGAACTTGGGGCCGTCCGCGTGCTCTTCCAGTTGCACGAAGTAGCGGCGGCCGCCGTGGTCTAGTGCGTACCTCATTGGAAGGCCCCCACGTTCTCGCGGCGACCGCGACTGCCCCAGGCATTGAGGCGGCGGCGACCGAATTCGTCCACGCCGACGTTGCCGGCGCGACTCTGGCCAAAGCCGTAGTTCTTGGCCACGAACGCATCCAGTCCACCGGGCTCTTGGGCCAATGCGGCGGCGAGGGCGGCCAGCTTGCGCTTGGTCTCCACGTCCGCGTCTTCTTGGATGCCGTTGTAGCGTTCCAGGACGCGGTGTTCGTCCAGGTACTTGGTGGTCATGTCGCCCGTGACGAACGGTTCGTCGTTCATCAAGAGCAAGTGCAGTTCCTTGTTGGTCACCAATTCGCCCAGGTCGTATTCGGCCAGGGCGCGGCGCATCTTCAGAATCGCTTCGTGGCGGTCCTTGCCCGTCGTGATGAGCTTGGCGACCATGGAGTCGTAGCTGCTCGGGACGTGGAACCCGGGGTAGAGGAACGTGTCCACGCGGATGCCGTTGCCTTGCGGTGGGATGTGGCGGCGCACCGGGCCGGGGGTCGGCATGAAGTTGTTGCCGGGGTCCTCGGCGTTGATGCGGCACTCGATGCTCCAGCCGCGGCGGCGGGCGTCCACGTCGGCTTGGGTGTAGCCGAGTTCTTCGCCCATGGCGACGCGGATTTGTTCGCGCACCAGGTCGACGCCGTAGACCTGCTCGGACACGGGGTGCTCGACTTGCAGGCGGGTGTTGACTTCGTTGAAGAAGAACTCGCCATCCTCCCACAGGAACTCAGCGGTCCCGGCGTTCCAGTAGCCGACGTCCTGCAAGAGCTTGCAGACGGAGCCACCGACGCGGTCACGGTCTTCTTTGCTGACCACGACGCTGCCGGCTTCCTCGATGAGCTTCTGGTGGCGGCGCTGGATGCTGCATTCGCGCTCGCCATAGTGCACGACGTTGCCGTGCTCGTCGGCCAGCATCTGGAATTCGATGTGGCGGGGGCGTCCGATGAACTTCTCGATGAACACCTCGCCGCGGCCGAAGGCGGCCTTGGCTTGGCGCTGGGTGGACTTGAGCGCATCTTCGAGGTCTTCTTCCTTCTCGACGATGAGCATGCCCATACCACCGCCTCCGAAGGCGGCCTTGATGATGAGCGGGTAGCCGGTGATTTCGGCCACTTCCTTGGCCTCGTCCACGGTCTCCACGAACTTGTCCAAGCCAGGCACCACGGGCACGCCGGCGGCGCGGGCGGCTTCCTTGCTGGCCACCTTGTCGCCCAGGACCTTGATGGCGCTGGCGGGGGGCCCGATGAACTTCACGCCCGCCGCGTCCAGGGACTCGACAAAGTCGGCGCGCTCGGACAGGAAGCCGTAGCCGGGGTGGACGGCGTCGACGCCCTTGTCCTTGCACAGTTGCGTGATGGCTTCGATGTCCAGGTAGTTGGTCGCCGCGGCTTCATCGCCCAGCAGGTAGGCCTCGTCGGCGAAGCGCACGTGGGCGGCCTTGGCGTCCTGGGGGCTGTGGATCGCGACGGTCTGCAAGCCAAGTTCGCGGGCGGTGCGCATGACGCGCAACGCAATCTCGCCGCGGTTGGCGACCAGGATCTTTTGGATGTCACTCATGGGAGTCTCCGGGTTCGTGGGGGGTGGAAGAGGAAGCAGGGAGGAAGGGCAGGGAAACGCCGACCGCGAGGCCGGCCTTGACGATATCGAAGGGCAAGAACACCACCGAGCCGAGCACGATGGCCGTGACCACGGGCAATCCGGCAATCAGCACCAGGCCCGTGACGCCCATGGCGTGGAGGATGCCGATGCCGGCCAGCATGACCAGGAACAGGTTCAGCGCTTGGTGGCCTTCGCCCCGCACGCGTTGCAGGGCCCAGACCGTCATGGCGGTGCCGGCGGCGACTAGGAACAACATGCTCCACAGCACACTGCGGCCAATGCCCCAGGACGCCAGGTCCCCGTCGTATCCGGCCAAGCCGCCTCGTGCAGGGAACGAGGCGATGGCCACGATGCCGGCGACGACCAAGAGCGCCAGCAGGCCGCCCACGATGCGCACCCACTTCATGGGAATCAGCCGGCGCCTTTCCTGCATGTACCAGGACACGAACGCGGACAGGGCAACGAACCCCAGCAGGTAGCCGGCGGTGCTGCCGATGAGGTGATGCCAGCCGCTCTCGCCGCCCGCGAACACCGGTGCACCGGCGCCCGCCGCGACGAGGTACAGGACAACGCTGAGGGCCGCCCACATGGGGCGTTGGTAGGCACCGACGACGAGCAACCCGAAGGGCATCATGCTGAACGGCACCGGGGTCCAAGGCAACGGGAACGAGATCGCCCCGATGAGCATCAGGAAGCCGCCGAAGGCCGCGCTGATGCCCAGCCTGGCGGGCCAGCCATGCAGCGACTGGGTGCGGATGGCGTTGGCTTGTTCGTGGCGCATGGTCACTGGCAGAGGGCGAGGACGCGGCCGTCGACGTCGAAGAACGCGACGTGGAAGTCGCCGTCCGGTCCGCTGACGGTGGCGCCGCCGGCGTCGTCGGGTTGGACGGTCCAGGCGTGGAGTGCTTGCTTGAGGCCGGTGCCGAGGCGCTTGAAGACGGCTTCCTTCGCGGCCCACATGCAGGCGGCGCCCACGGGGTCCTCGGCCAGGTGCCGCTCGTTGGCGTTGAACGCTTCCTCATGGAAGCTGGCGGCGCGCTCCTCGGTGGTTTCCAAGTCGATGCCCAAGGCTTGCGAGCCCAGGGCGGCGATGGCGAGGCCGTCGCGGTGGGTGATGCTCAGGTGGAGCGAGGCCGGTTGGCCGCGCACGAAGGCAATCGGTTGCCCGCCTTCTTCGTTGTCGATGCGGATGTCTTGCGGCCCCAGGTCCTCCAGCGCGTCCATGAAGGCAAGCTTGGCGGCGAGCCGACCGGCGCGCC
Source organism: Thermoplasmatota archaeon (assembly GCA_041636435.1). GTDB lineage: Archaea > Thermoplasmatota > E2 > JACPAO01 > JAHFTW01 > JBFGSX01. The sequence goes on along the minus strand of JBFKTF010000055.1, from coordinate 554 downwards.
ACTCGGATGCCCGCTTCTCGACGCTGAACTTGGCGTGGGTGTCCAGTTCTTCGCTGGTGAACCAGGCCGGGTCCGGGTCGGCTTCGTCCACGGCGACCGCGGCGAAGACCAAGCCGGCCTCTTCGGGCAGGGCCACGTCGGCGCGGGGGATGGGAATCGATTCCATCGCGGGTTGCTTGCCATCCACGACCACTTCGATTTGCTCCGGCTCGTCGAGCAGCGTGGTTTGTTGTTGCTTGCCCGCGGCGCGGCTGCTGGGCTCGGGTTCGCTTTCTTGGCGCTTGGGTGCGGGGCCGGTCTCGACCATGCCGTAGCCGGACATGACCATGTGGACGTGGCCGTCCTTGTCGCAGGCGGCGGCTTCGAAGCGGCGCAGGCCGTTCTCGATGCCGGTGTAGCGGCACCAGAGCCGCAGCTCGCCGTTGCCTGGCGCTTGGTGGATGTCCAAGCGGTCGATGCTGGCGGGGAGGCTCATCTTGCCTTCCACTTCCATGGTGCGCAGGCCGCAGAGTTGGAACAGGGCCTCCGTCAACAAGGGGTGGGTTTGGAATTCG
>JBFKTF010000054.1:0-11166 GCA_041636435.1 Thermoplasmatota archaeon | reverse complement strand
GGCCATCCGCCTCGCCCACCGCGACGAGACCGCTCGCAAGGTTCTGGCCACGGACTTGCGCCAAGCCCAGAAACTGGAGAAGGTCAAGAGCGACTTCTTGCGGTCCATTGGCCACGAATTGGGCAACCCCCTGACGCCCATGGCGTTGCAGTTGGCCGTCATGCGGCGCCGGTGTGCTCCAAGCGTTGGCGAGCATCTGGACGTGCTGGACCGCAACCTGAAGCGCCTCAAGTCGGTGATTGGCAACCTCAACGATGTCAGCAAGTTGCAAGATGCCGCCATGATGGTCTGTGCGGTGCCCGTGGAGGTCCGGTCCCTGGCCGACGACGTGGTGCAGGGCATGCGGCCCATGGCCCGTGCCAAGGGCCTTGATGTGACGCTCGACGCGCCCCATGAAGTGTGGGTCCAAGGCGACCAAGGGCGGCTGATGCAGGTCATTGGCAACATGGTCTCCAATGCCATCAAGTACAGCGACTCGGGCACCATCCAAGTGTGTGTGGCAGCGGGCGACGAGGCTCGTGTCTCGGTGCAGGATTGTGGCCGTGGCCTGGACGAATCGCAGATTGCAGACATCGGGCGCCCCTATGCCCGTTTCCACACGGACGAAGAAATCGAAGGCACCGGCCTTGGGGTCTACGTCACGCGGGGCATCATGGAAGCGCACGGAGGGCGCCTCGACGTCACCAGCCAAGGCCCAGGGCACGGCAGCACGTTCAGCGCCGTGATGCCCCTGGCACCCACGGGTGTGCCGCGCGAGGGCAAGGTGCCCGCCATCCGCCGGGAGTCGTGAGTCCAGTGGATCCGACCATCCTCATCCTCTTGGCCATCGCCTTGATGGCCCTGGTCGCGGTCAGCGTGCCCGCCCTGCGTCACCTCCCCGCAATGGTCCGCCGCGACGCGGCCCTCATGTTGGTAGCGACCGCGGTGTACAGCCTCCTCGGCACCATGGTGCTGCTGGGCCTCGTGACCCAGTCGACGGTGCTGTTCTCGCAGAACCTCATCATCGCGATGCAACCGGCCATCGTGGCCGCCATGATGCGCCACGTGCGCCCGGCATCCGACGTGGTTTGGGTGGCCGCCGTGTCGTGGTCCCTGGGTGCTGTGCTCACCCTTCTGGCGGGGTGGCCGGCCGCACCCTGGATTGGCGCTTTCGGCGGTGCTGCGGCCAACGCCGGTGCAGGAACGGTCCTCGTGGCCGCCTCGCGACGCACCCATGGCGTGTCGTCGGGCCGTGAATCCCTGGCAGGCATCGCGCTCTTGGGGCTGGCCATCATGATTCCGGCATCCGCGGCCTTCACCAATGTCGGCTTCGCCCCAGCCCTCCCCATCATGCAGGCGTCCGCCCTCGTGCTGGTGGGTGCGGCGGCGATGGCCGCCCGTCCGCCCCGCAAGTTGTCGAGGGGTTGGCGCGCGGACGCCGTGGCCGCCATCCAATCCCGGCTTCGAGGCCGCGGCTCGGATGACGCCCTGCGCGATGCAATCCAATCCGTGCTCGGTGGCAGCGCCGCCATTCTCGACACGGACACCGCATGGCGAGACCCAGCTGGCCGCCCCGTGCTCCGTGGCCGCCCCGTGGGCGCCGACGGCACTTGGGTCCCGGCCCCTCGCGCGGGTGGGATGCGGGCTCGCTTGCAGATTGAAGTCGAGCTCGGGGATCGCCGCCGCGTCATCGAATGGCATCCGACATCGCTGTTTCCTGACGATGATCTTGGGGACCTGCAGGCGATTGTGGCGATGCTGGAACAAGAAGCAACGCGTTTGGTGGAGTCCCACGCTCGTGACATGCGCGTCGCTTCCGTGTCTGCTGCGGGTGCAGCTGCGCAACGATTCGGGGCCGCCGCGCGCAGAGCCTGGTACGATGGCGGCCGCCCGGAAGCCCAGGCCGCTCTGCGCGATATGCAGCAGGAGTTGGAGCGGGCTTCGGTCGAGCTGGCCCCTGCCTCGAAGCCCCCAATCCGCCATGGCTTCATGCTCCCCCGCACCGTCGCCATGGATGGCGTCGTTCAGCGCGCCGTGCAAGGCCTGACGCCTGGTGCCAAGGCCCGAGGTGTGGTCCTCATCACGCAGACGGTTCCCACCAACGCGACCATCGACCCCGTCGTGGCCCGCCAATTGATTGACGCCTTGCTGGGGCACGCCATTGCCCGCACACCGAGCGGAGATCCAGTCCACATCAGCTGCCTTCCCGAGGAGCGCGTGGCCGTCCTCCGCATCCAAGACGCGGGCCACGCGCCCGACGACGGAATCGGAGCCAGCGGAACGAGCAGCCTGTGGCGTCACTGCCGCCGCTTGGCCCGCACCTGCGGAGGCTCCATGGAGGTGTCCTGTGGCGGTGCCGGTGCCGTCACGGAGTTGCGCCTTCCGTTCATCGACAACAGCCTTCAGGGGAATTCGGCTCAGCCGCCATCGTGAGACCCCTCCTGCAAGCCGACGGTCTGACCCTCAGCTACGGTCCCAACCACGTCTTGCGGGACGCCAAGTTCACCATCCACGCGAAGGACAAGATTGCTCTCGTTGGCCCCAACGGTGCCGGCAAGACGACGATCTTCAAGATTCTGGCCGGGCAGATCAAGCCCGACTTGGGCGAAATTGAAACCAAGCCGAACTTGCGCATCGCCTACCTGCCCCAGGTGCCCGACTTGCCACCTGAGACGCCCGTGGCGGAATTGTTGGCGGCCCCCACGGCCGTGGCGCAGAAGCTGGAAGTGGAGATTGCGGCGCTGGAGGCGTGGATGGCCGAACCCACCGCTTGGGAGGAGCCGGATGCCAACGACAAGATGGCTCGGTACTCGGAGCTACAACAGGAGTTGGCCACGGAGCGCGCCAAGGGCGACGCCAGCAGCAACCCGCTGCTGAACGACCTCGGCGTACCGGAGTCCTTGCTGGAAGCCAACTTTGGGGACCTGTCCGGGGGCGAACGCAGCAAGGTCCTGCTGTGCAAGACCCTGTCCGCGGCCAAGGACACGGACCTGTTGATTCTCGACGAGCCCACCAACCACATGGACATCCCCACCGTGGAATTCATCGAGCAATACCTTCTCGACTTGGACGGCGCCGTCTTGTTTGCTGCCCACGACGAGTACCTGATGGACAACATCGCCACGCGGGTCTTCGAAGTGGATCACAAACAGGTCTTCGCGTACCAAGGCAACTACTCCGATTATCGCGGCCAGCGGGAAGCCTATGCAGCCGCCTTGAAGGCCAAGAAGCAGCGGGATTTCAACGAAGTCAAGCGCCAACTCGCCATCATCGAGCAGCTCAAGGCGCGCAACCGCTTCGATTCCCAGGTCAAGAGCCGCAAGACCCGTCTGGCCAAGCAACAACAAGAGGACGCCGAGGCGCCCACGAAGCGCAAGGGCTTCCGGTTGTTGTTCGACACGGACCGCGTGCCCCGCGAGGTCCTCGACGTGGAAGGAGTGGGCAAATCGTACGATTGCCGCACCTTGTTCCAGGGCGTCGGCCTCGAAATCGAAGGCGGCGACAAGATCGGCATCATCGGCCCCAATGGCTGCGGCAAGTCGACGCTGCTGAAGGTGCTGCTTGGCAAAGAAGAACCGGATGCAGGCACCATCAAGTGGGGCAAGATGACCAAGGTCGGTTACTTCGACCAGCACCACCAGACTCTGGACCCCAAGCGCGAACTCATCGACGAGGTCCGCACGCTGCGCGACCCACCGCCACCGGACGAATGGAGCCGCGGCTTGCTGGGCCGGTTCCACTTCTCCGGTGACACGGTGTTCAAGCGCGTCGAGCAACTCAGTGGCGGCGAGCGCGCCCGCCTCGCCTTGGCCAAGTTCATTGCCGACAAGCACAACGTGTTGATTCTTGACGAGCCGACGAACCACTTGGACTTGGAATCCCAGCAGATTGTCGCCTCCGCGCTCAACGACTACGAGGGCACGGTCATCGTGGTGAGCCACGACCGTGCATTCCTCGATCGGGTTTGCAACAAGATCGCCGTCATCGCCCACCAGCGCGTGGGTGTCTTCAATGGCAACTTCAGCACCGCTTGGACCAGCAAGCAACTGACGCGCTTCCTGGGCAGCGGCGTGCAGGGACGCTTCAAGGTCCGCAAGGCGTTCCGGGATTGGGAAAAGGACACGCGCTACCACTCGGGCGACGTCATTGAAGTCACGGGCGTCGAGACCCAAGCCTTCCGTCGCATGCTCCGGCAAGCGGAGGCCAACGGCTGGCTGGAGCGTGACGAATGAGCGCCTTGGATCGCTTGTTGGCTGGCCCCGTCGCCCAGCACTTGCAAGCCGACCCGGAGCTGTGGTTCCGCGTGCTCGACACCAGCGGCGCCATGCTGTACGTCTCCGCCAACGTGGAGAAGTTCCTGGGCTACACGCCCGAGGAACTCATGGGCCGCAACGTGCACGAACTACTGCATCCCGACGAAGTGCACATCGGGCCCGCTGCTGGCAAGGCGATGGCGGATGGCCCCATCCATGCCATTTACCGCATGAAGCACAAGGACGGCCACTTCGTCTGGGTCAGCACCTACGCCCAATTCGTGGATGGGCTCGTGCTGGCGCTGGGGCGGGCCGTGCCCGTGCGCATGCGCGGGGTCCGGTGGGAACACACCGACCCGTTCGTCTAAGCCGCCACCAATTGGGGTGCAATCACTTGCACGTGCTCCATGTGGGCCGCGGCGCGCTCGATGAGCGCGAGCCCCTCCTTGATCTCGTCGGGGTCGTCCAGCTGTTGCAACGCCTCGGCCAGCAAGCGGATGCCGCCGATGGTGTCGGGGCACTTCATGCGGGCACCTCCGTGGCGTGGACCAAGACCTGTGTCGCGTCGCACTGCGTGCACGCGCACGAACCCACGTCTTGGATGCGGTGTGGGGTGACGTCCCCGCACGTGGCACAGTAGGCGTCGATGTCTCGTGCGTCCATGGTGTGGTGCCATGGCTCAGCCGAGAAAAGCATAGCCCTGGGGGCGGCCGAAAGCACTGCCCAAAGCCGTCGTACGCCGGCCCATTGCTTGTGGAAACCACCCGTCAACGGGTGGACAAGGTTGGTCAATGGCGCTCCATGGCGCCGGGTTCCATGACTGGCTGGCGCCGGCCAACGGCATGGCGTCCGCCTGCGGCGGAGCCACTCAGTAGTCCCGTCCGGATTCGAACCGGAGTCCCAGGTTCCAAAGACCCAGATGATTGACCACTACACTACGGGACTGTGTGGTTAGGTCGCGCGACCCCCATGCCCTACATGAAGGAAACGCTATTCGAACGCGTGCTGATCGGCCAATTCGATGACTTCGGCCAGCAGCGTCGCCGCCCGGCGGAGGGCGAACGCCTCCTGGGCCGTGAATTGGCGCACCTGGTTGCAGTCGTCGAAGCCGACGCAACCCCAGACCTTCTCCTGGTACTCGATGGGCACCACGATGATGGACTGGATTGCCTGCTCCTCCAGGAAGGGGCGCTCGTCGGCGGGTAGGTCGCGCACGGGGCCACTGATGATGCCTCCATTGAGCAGGATCTCGCCCCAGCGGCCAAGCCCCATGGACTCCATGGTGGCGTCCTGCATGGCGGGGTTGTCGATTTCGGGCGCGATGCCGTCCGCGACCCACTCCTTGATTTGGGACACGCGGACCTCGTCGCCCTTGGCTTGGAAGCGGAACACGTAGACGCGGCTCACGTCCAGGGTCTCCCCCAGGGCGTGAATCAAGGCGCCTGCGGCATTCTCCACGTGGCTGCGCGTGGAAGCCGATGCCTCGGTGACGATGCGTTCGATTTGCTCCGCGCCCATGGCCACAAGTGTCGCCCGCCACGGATAAACCATGCCTCTGCAGGTTTCATACGGGGTCGGCCTCCGCGCATCGTGCGCCTCTTCGTCGGGGTCCCCGTCCCCACCGGCATCGGACTGACCCAGGTCACCAACGGCCTTCGAGAACACGCCCCGGGCTGCCGCCCCGTGCCCCCGGGCACCTGGCATGTCACGCTCCGTTTCCTAGGCGACGTCAAGGACCCCAAGGCCGTGGAGGAAGCCGTACAGCAAGCGGTGGCCGGGCACCCCATCATGGACGCCACGCTGCGCGGCGTCGGCGCATTCCAGGGGCCCAAGCGCGCCCGCGTCGTCTGGGCCCGCGTCGAAGCCGAGGGCCTGCGGGAACTGGCCGCCGACGTCATCGACGCCACCCGGAACGTGGGCGAGCCAGTCAAAGGCGACTTCGTAGCCCACGCCACCCTGGCCCGCCTGCCTGCAGCCAAGGACCTCTCCGCCTGGATGGACCTGCAAAAAGACAAGGTCCTCTCCAGCGGCCCCCTCGACCGCGTGGTCGTGTACCGCTCCTTGGCCACCAACAAGGGCCCCGTGTACCAAGAACGCCTCTCCGTGCCCCTCGGGCAATAGCCGCACCCTTCAACAACGGCGTGCCCGTGGCGTCGCCGTGGCCCACACGCCCGCGCTCCTGGTGATTCTCGACGGCTTCGGATTCGGCGAACCCGACCACCCCTGCAATGCCGTCGCCTTGGCCGACACGCCCTGCCTTGACCGCCTCCGCCAAGACGTGCCTTGGGTGGAGATCGACAACAACCAGCACCACGTCGGCCTGCCCGAAGGCCAAATGGGCAACTCCGAAGTCGGCCACCTCAACATTGGTGCTGGCCGCGTCATCTACCAAGACTTCCTGCGCATCAACAAGGCCATCGAAGACGGCACCTTCGAGGAAAACGACGCCCTCCAAGCCGCCTTCGCCCATGCCCGCCGCCACGACGGCCGCGTCCACTTCATGGGCCTCCTGGGTCCTGGTGGCGTCCACGCCCACGAAGACCACTTCGGTGCGGCCCTGCTTGCCGCCGCCGAAGCCGGCCTCGACCCCGAACAAGTATGGGTCCACCCCATCCTAGACGGCCGCGACACGGACCCGCGCTCCGCCAAGGACTTCATGGAGACCCTGCTGGGCCAAATCCACCTCGCCGACGTGGGCGCCGTGGCGGACATCGTGGGGCGCTACTACGCCATGGATCGCGACCAACGCTGGGAACGCGTCGAACACGCCTACCAACTCTACGCCGCAGCCCAAGCGACGCGCGTTGCCGACGACCCCCTGCAAGCCATCGACATGGCCTACGAGGCCGACGAAGACGACGAATTCTGCAAGGCGACCAGCATCGACCCCGAAGGCGCCCTCCGCGACGGCGACGCCGTGGTGTGGCTCAATTTCCGCCCCGACCGCAGCCGCCAGATGACGCGGGCCTTCATGCAACCCGACTTCGACGGCTTCGAGCGCACGCCGCCCAAGGACCTGCTCTGGGTTTGCACCACCCAATACGACGACCGCTTCCTCGACTACCCAGGCATCCACATCGCTTACCCGCCAGCCCGCCCGACCCAAACCCTCGGCGAGCACATCGCCAGCCTGGGACTCAAGCAACTGCGCATCGCGGAGACCGAGAAGTACGCCCACGTCACGTACTTCCTCAACGGCGGCAACGAGACCCCGTTCGAAGGCGAAGAACGAGTGCTCATCCCCAGCCCCGACGTGGCCACGTACGACTTGAAGCCCGAGATGTCCGCTGGCGAAGTGACCGACCGCATCCTCCACGCCATGGGCAGCGAGGACTTCGACCTCATCATCGTCAACTACGCCAACCCGGACATGGTCGGCCACACCGGGAACCTGCAAGCCGGCATCGAGATGATGGCGTTCATGGACAACTGCCTCGACCGCCTCACCCAAGTCGCCACCGAACTCGGCTACGTGACCCTCATCACGAGCGACCACGGCAACTGCGAAGAAATGTGCAAATGCAACGAGGATGGCAGCGCCGGCGACCGCCTCACCAACCACAGCATGGGTCCCAGCCCACTCATGGTGGTCAACGGACCCAAGGGGCTCAAGCTCCGCGAAGGCGGTGCATTGTGCAACGTCGCCCCGACCTTGTTGGAGTTGATGGGGCTCGACAAGCCCGAGTTGATGAGCGCAGAGAGTCTCGTCGCCTAGGGCGCAACAACCCTCATAGCCCAAGACCCGCCTGGAACGTCGATGCGCGCGTGGCTCGTCATTGGACTGCTCCTGATTCCCTCGGCCTTGGCCCAAGTGCCCGGCCTCGAGGACGCCATCACGGACCAGATTCCGTTCCAACTCGACTCGGATGAAACCCTGGACCGCGTCGCGGCCTTTGCCAACGACGTGTCGGGCCAAGGCGTGCACGATTGCGTGCGGGACATCACCAGCGATCCCACCACCGCCTACCGCCTCATGGGAACCCCCACCCAGTCGGCCTTCGTGAACCGCCACGAACACGTGTGGTCCGACATGGGCATGCCCAGTGCCTTGCAGCACTTCGAGAAGGGCTCCGCCGCCTTCGGCGCCGGCGGCACCGTCTTTGGCGAAGGCGGCACCAACATCGTGGGCGTGCTGCCCGGAAATGACCCCACGAAGTGGGTCGTCATCGGCGGCCATTACGACACCCGCGAGGGCAGCATCGGCGCCTTGGACAACGGCAGCGGCATCTGCACCGTCAAGGAAATCGCCCGCGCCATGGTCAAGGACACGCAGGAGAATGGCGCCTACGAAGCCAGCATGGTGTTCGTCTGGTACGACGGCGAAGAATGGGGCCTCTACGGGGCCATCGCCTTTGCCCAAGACCACGCGGTGGCCAAGGAACTGCTGGGCCTGGAACCGGAGGCCGACGTGGACATCTTGGTCAGCCAATCCTTCGACATGCCCGGCATCAACTTCCCCGCCCGCAACATCTGGGTGCGTTACGGCGACGACCCCGTCAACACGGAGAAACGCGCGGTGCTGAACCTGCGCACGGCGCCCATCCACGCCGAGAACGAATGGACCTGCTGGAGCTACGGATGCTACGAGGACCTGAAGGCCCGCGCCGACTTCGAACACGTCCTGCTCAACAACACGAACTACCAGTTCCTCGTGCGGGAGGTCGCATACGATTTGATGGGCTTCCCACCAGAATACGTCTGGGTCTACGACGACCACTACGGACGCAGCGACCACATCCCCCTCATCGCCCAAGGCAGCGCCGGCATGCGCATCCAAGGCAGCCACGACGAACAATACCCGTGCTACCACCAACCCTGCGACACGTTGGAGTGGCTGTACGTCCAAACGGGCAGCCAAGCGGAGCTGATTGCGGCCTACGATGCAGAAGCCAGCATCGGCGGCACGGTCGCCATGTACACCAGCCTCATCGGCATGGTCGGATTCTACGGCGTCGACTACCTGGAAGACCAGGGCAGCAAGCTCGTCGAACTGGTCGATTACGACGCCATGGCCGCACTGGGAGGCATCCAGGAAGCGACCGCCGAGGTGGCCGAGCAAGAAGTCCCCGTCGGCCCCATCGCCATCGTCGCGCTGTTGGTGGCCTTGGCCCGGCGCCGCTAGGCCTCGACGCCCCGCACCCCAAGCTCCGCAAACCGCTCCAGCAGTTCGCGTTCGATGTCCCGCAGATTCAACGGCACCAGGCTGATGACCTCGAATCCCTCCGCTTCGTAGGCATCGATCTTCTTGGCCGCCTTCTCCGCGTAGCGGCGCCAGCCCGCGCCGCCAAAGTACTCGATGAGCACCGGATAATCGCGCAGCACGAAGTCGGGACGATACCCCGCCACGTGCGGCTCGTACGCGTACGGGATGTTGCGTCGGGACAGAAAATCGGCAATGCGTTGCTCGCCGTGGCTGCGCACCCAGACACCATCCCGCGTGGCGAACGGACGGCCCTTGGGCGGGGGGTCTACGGGCATTCCGCCAGGGTGCGCTCCACGTCCAAGTCGTGGAACTGGACCGCCATGCGCCGGCCGTCGAACAAGATGAAGCCCGCGTCGGCGGGGCCACTCGTGGGCTCGCCGGGGATGAAGCGGCTCGTGTCGCCGCCGAAACTGGCGGTGCCTCCTTCGCGTTCAAAGAACTGGGTCCATGCGAATTCCACGGACCAGCGGCTTCGCACCTCGCCGGCGTCGACGAAGTGCGTGGGGATGGTGAATTCTTGGGGCTGCAATCCTTGTGCTTCGCGGGTGGGGATGGCTCGATGCACGGCGGTGAAGGACAGGCCATCGGATGTCGCCTCGGCGCGCATGGTGCCCGTGACGCCCTCCTCCTGCACGTCGACGGTGCCAATGGCGGCCACCGGGATGCCGATGGCCTCGAACGCGATTGCCAATTCCTCGCTGTTCACGATGGCGCCAAAGGCCATCGTGTGCCGGCCGGGGCTACCGGAGGGGGGAATGACGCCGGTGCGGCTGACGGCAAAGGCTGGCTCGTCAATCAACGCGCCGGCCACCATGCCGTGCTGGCATCGCATGACGTCCACGGTGACCGTGCCGCTGGGGTCGATTCGATACCCTTCCGGTGCCGCCTCCACGGACGCGCCCGTGGCCCGATTCTCAGCGGAGACGGCGCTCAACCGTGCAGAGTACCAGTGGCAGCCGCAGAAGCCAACGCCGGCGTCGTCCTGGATGTCGTCCAAGACGTCCTCGATGGTTTCCGGCTCAATGCCATCCAAGGGTGGGGCATTGGCGCAGCCAGCAAGAAGCACAAGCATCGCGGCGGCCACCACACGCATGCGCATCCAGGCGCGACGCCGGTCTTAGCGATTGCGCCTCGGCCAAAACGCATCGCCCGCAAGCGATATGAATCGCTTCAGGTGGGAAGGCCCCGTGGAGCGCAAGGCGACCTTGGAACAATGGCGGGAAGAGAGCGGATACACTTCCGTGGACCCCGCCCCTCCGCAACATGCCCCAGACGTCCCGGCGGACGTGGCCGCCTTGCGGGAGCAACTGCTCGACACCACCCAGCCCATGTTCCAACGCATGCGCGCGGTCTTCGCCTTGCGCAACGCGGGTGGCGACGCCGCCATCGACGCCTTGGCCGCCGCGTTTGCAGACAAGTCGGCGCTGCTGCGCCACGAACTGGCCTACGTCATGGGTCAAATGGCCGACGCCCACGCCATCCCTGCCCTCGTGGAGCGCCTGAGCGACGAAGCCGAGCACGTCATGGTGCGCCACGAAGCCGCCGAAGCCCTCGGGGCCATCGGCGAAGAATCGGCGCGGCCCGTGCTCGAGAAGTTCTTGCACGACCCTGCTCCCGAGGTCAGCGAATCCTGCGAGGTCGCCTTGGACCTGCTGGACTGGGTCAACGCCCAGGAACTCGAATACGTCGAGTGACTTGCTGAGGCAAAGTCTCGCCACGTCCAATTGGGTG
>JBFKTF010000053.1:0-11374 GCA_041636435.1 Thermoplasmatota archaeon | reverse complement strand
CTCGCGGGCCGGCTTGCCGCCGCCCACCACGACGAACACTTGCCGTTCTTGGCTCAAGGCATCGATGGCGTCGGCCAATGCGGGCAGGTACTCGGGGCCGCTGTTGGTGACGACCGAGCCCCCCATGGCGATGACGACGGATTCCACGCGTTGGCGACCCATGCGCGGCTGATGAAGCCGTCGGCGCGCGTCCATTGCTTCATGTACAAGGCCCCACTCGCACCCCCTGTTGGGCATCGACACGTGGACGGAGCGCCAGAAGTACGTCTTCAAGCGCACCATCGAGGACCTGGAGAACTACCGCGGCATGGGCACCGAATTGGTGACCCTCTACGTGCCGCCAACGCGCCAGATCAGCGATGCCGCCGCGATGCTGCGCGACGAATTGGGTCAAGCAAGCAACATCAAGTCGAAGCAGACGGCCACGGCGGTCCAGTCGGCGTTGACGAGCATCTTGGCCCGCTTGAAGCAATGGAACCGGACCCCGGAGAACGGCTTGGCCGCCTTCGTGGGCAACGTCTCCATTGGCAACAACAAGACGACGCAAGTGGCGCATGTCTTCGAGCCGCCGGAGCCGGTGCAGACGTACCAGTACCGGTGCGACTCGACGTTCAACGTGGAGCCCCTGAAGGGCATGATGGCGTCCGAGGACGTCTACGGCCTGATGATCATCGACCGCAAGGAATGCAGCATTGGGTTGCTGCGTGGCAAGGCCATCGTGTCCATGCACAACAAGCAATCCATGGTGCCCTCCAAGCACGGCCGTGGTGGCCAGTCGCAGCGTCGTTTCGAGCGCTTGACGGAAGAAGCCGCGGACCAGTGGTTCAAACACGAGGCGGAGATCGCCAGTGAGATCTTCATGAACGAGCCGAACCTGAAGGCGGTCATCGTCGGCGGTCCCGGCCCCACGAAGGAGTTCTTCGTGGAGCATGGTTACTTGCACCACGAAGTCAAGAAGAAGGTCCACTCGGCGACCTTTGACACCGGCTACACGGACGACGACCAGGGATTGAAGGAACTGGTCGAGGCGGCATCGCAGGCCATCCAAGGCATCGGCATGGTCGAGGACAAGCGCCTCATGCAGCGCTTCCTCAAGGAGACCAGCAAGCCCGACGGCGGCCTGGGCGACTACGGTGAACAATCGGTGCGCGAGGCACTCGAAATGGGCGCCGTGGAGCACTTGTTGTTGTCCGAGGACCTGCGCAAGCGGCGCGTCACGTTCACCCACAAGAAGACGGGCGAGGTGAAGTACATCACCATCGAGGACCACAAGGTGGACTTCGAGTTCGACAAGCTCGCCAAGGACTGGGGCGGCGCCAACAACGTGGAAATGGAGCACAAGGACCTGATCGAGGACCTCTCCGACATGGCGGAGGCCCAGGGCACCCAAGTGCACATCGTCAGCACGGCCAGCGAAGAAGGCGGCATCTTGCGCAACGCGTTTGGCGGCATCGTCGCCTTGCTGCGCTTCCAGTTCCGATGACGGCGGGTGCGCCATGAACGAGTGCGCCGATTGTGCGCCCCAATTGCACGGATTCTCCTACATCTCGGAGCAAGCCATCAGCGTCGTGTTTCAATGCGGCTGTGGCCCGGCGCAATTCACGTTCATGCACGAGGGCGCCTACGCGTGCCCATGCGGGCAAGTCCAGGCCATCGACGCCAACGTGCCCTTGACGGGCCGCATGGCCGGCGGCCGTCCGGTGCTGCAATTCACGTGCGATGCCTGCGGCCAGGACTTTGAGGACGACCGCTTCACGGCTCGTTAGCGCAGGCGCTTCGACGCGGCCCCGCCCCGGCGGCTCAGAAAATGAAGGGCTGCGGGATGAACGTCACAATCAGCACCAGCACGGTGAGGGCGGCCATGACGCGGCGCTTGCCATCCAGGGGGACGCGGTCGTGGAGGGGCGGCGGGTGGTTGACGCCCATGAACATGATGAGGATCGCCAGCAGGAGCCAGGTCTGGAACGCGAAGGCGAGGTAGAACAGGACGCCGACGGCGGCGTAGGCGGCGTATCGCATGCGGTCGCCGAGGATGGCGCGGGCCACGTGGCCCCCGTCCAGTTGGCTGGCAGGGATGAGGTTGAGTCCGGTGACGAAGACGCCGATCCAGCCCGCGAAGTACGTGGGGTGGGTGAGGTAGTCGCCGTTGCCGAGGCCGATGGCGTTGAGGCCCTTGACGAGCAACGGGTCGCCAAAGCGCACGAGGCCATCGTCCCATTCGACGATGATGGTGGCGATGGTGGCGTTCTCGGGAATCGCCACCGTGCGCAGTTGCGTTTCGCCGGCTTCCAGTTGCCCTTGGCTTTCGTCGCTGAGCGTGCTGGCGCCGTCCCGCTGGACGTGGACTTCCATGGTGTAGGTCCAATCGTCGTCGGGGGCGGTGAGTGTCACCACGTGGGTGCCCGGCGCGGCGGGGTCGATGAGGATGCGGGTGCGACCGGTCTCTTCCGTCTCGATGAGGGCGTCGACGTCGATGGCAATCTCGGGGCGGTCGTGGTCCGGCACGGGCACAGCTTCGGCGTTGGTGAGCACCGCACCCAGCACGATGACGGGGATGGCGATGAGCAACCCGGCGATGGGGCCGCTGGCCCCCACGTCAAAGAGTGCCTTGCGGTCGGGCAGCGGGTCCTTCATCGAGATGAAGGCGCCCAGGGTGCCGATGGGCAGGAAGATTGGCGGGAATGGAATGAAGAACGGTAGGCTGGCGCGCAAGCCGTGTTTGCGTGCAGCGATGTAGTGGGCCGATTCGTGGATGCCCAGGATGAGCATTAGGGGGACCGTGAAGAGCAAAAACCCCCACATGAGGTGCTCTGGCGACACCATGGCGGCCCACGTGAAGGGCTCCGTGGAGTAGCGGTATCCTTGCCAGTAGATGGCGCCGCTGGCCATCGTGGTGAAGATGGTGGCCACCAGCAGGATCCAATTGATGCGCGTGCTGCGGTCCATCACGGGGGCGCGGGGGGCGATGACGAGGATGTCTTCGCCGCCTTCGCGGCGCAGGAACACGATGAGGTCCCGGTCGTGTTCGAGGAGTTCGCGGCGCGCGGCGTCGAAGCGTTGCTCCAGTTCCTCGCGGGGGAACATCAGGAAGTACAGGTTGGCCGTGCCCCCAGGCAGGGACTCGGCGCGCGCGTCGTAGACGCGGAAGTGCTTCTCGATGATGGACCGGTAGCGGTCGTCCACGATGCGGGCCAGTGGCCGCCTCTACTTGAACGGCCTCATGCAGGCAGGTCGCCCAGCACCTTGGGTGCGGCGTGGGCGACGGCTTCGCGGCTTTCCTTGGGTGCAAAGACCCAGGTGCGCCAATGGTCCATGCGGGCGTCGCTCATGACGCGCACCAGTTGGCTGGCCTCGCTGAGGGTGACGACGGCGCCGTCGCGGCGACGCACCGGGAGTTTGACTTCCTTGAATTTGGGGGGCTTGGGGACGTCCAGGATGACGTGGTGCCGGGGCACGCTGGCGGCGTCGGCGATTTGGTCGGCGATGGCGCGGCGGGCGGCGGTGTCGTGGCTGATGCCTTCCGGGAAGTGCAGGGCGTCTTCGTGGCGTGCTTCGTGGGCGCGCTTGTAGAGCCGGCGGCGATCCAGGCGCGTGGCCAATTCGGTCGCTTCTCCACCGGCGGCGCGGAGGCGCGCCATGAGTTGGTCGTCGGTGTCCCGTTCCGCGTCCCGCAACGTGAAGGCGCCGGCGTCGACGGCGGCCATGATGGAGGCTTGCAGCATCGCTTCGCTGGCACGGACGGTGTGGTGCAGGTAGACGGCGGGGTACATCAGGAACCGCATGGTGAGCAGGCTCTCGGCGGACAGCACGCCGGACTCCCTGAGCACGATGCCGTGCTCGGAGTCCAATTCCAGGACGTCCATGAGGCGATCGGGGTCGACGCTGGTGCGGACGCCGGTGTAGTGGGCATCGCGTAGGAGGTAGTCCATGCGGTCGGCGTCGATGGGGCCGCTGACGAGCTTGGCCAGGTCGCCTTTGCCGACCACCAAGTCGGCCACCGCGGTGGGGTCGAGTCCGCCCTTGCGCAGCAGGTCGCCGATGGGACCCCAGCAGACCAGGTCGACGCTGGTCTGTTCGTGGCTTTGGCCGCTGCCCAGCAACAATTCTTCGAAGGCGTGGCTGAAGGGCCCATGGCCGATGTCGTGCAGCAAGGCGCCCGCCTTGACGGTCAATGCGTCTTGTTCTTCGAGCCCGACGGCGCGAGCGATGCGGCCCGCGAGGTGGTATGCACCCAGGCTGTGCTCGAAGCGGCGATGGTTGGCGCCCGGGTAGACGAGGTTCGCCGTGCCCAGTTGGTGGATGCGGCGCAGGCGCTGGAACTCCACGTTGTCGACGATGGGCACGGCCCAGTCGTCGATGGAGATGCTGCCATGGATGGGGTCGCGGACCTCCACGGGGTCGTCAAGGCGGCCGGGGTTTAGTCGGCTTGGTTCACTCGGCGACGGCCACGGGCGTCGCGGCGTCGCGGCGCCGGAACCATTCGGGGCGGTGCAGGCGGGCGGCTCCGATGGCTGCAAAGGCGGCTCCCAGGGCGCTGAGTCCGTGCATCACGCCCCGCACGGCGGCGTCTTGGCTGGCCACGACGGTGCCGATGCCGACGTATTCTGCGCCGTCCTCGAAGACAATCCAGGCACTGAAGGGGAACTGGAAGAACAGGATGATGGCCAAGGCGGTGCCGAGTCCGGCGGTGAGGGGCCACGCCGCGACGCGGGGCAAGCCCGGGGCGCCGCGGGCGCTGCGCGCCACGGCGATGGCGACCAACGTGACGGCGGTGGCGCGCCACATGGCCAACATGCCGGGGGAGGTGTCGAAGACGAGGCGCGCCTGGTCCAAGAGTTGGAAGGCCCCGACGACGGTGTTGCCGATGCCCCACATGACGATGGAGGCCAACGCTGCGGGCAGGAACATGGCCCGCGGGGGCAGGACGATGAGCGCCAGCACGCCGAGTGGCAAGGTGATGCCAAGCCAGGGCCACAACGCGCCTTGGGTGGTGAACGTGAGGATGGCCGCTGCGGCGAAGGCGAGGGCGCCGATGATCCAGGTCGCCACAAGGCCGCCCATGCGGTGCATTGGCTCGGCTTCGTCGCCGCGTTCTTCGAGGCCGCGCAGGATGCCGCGGTGCATGCCGATGAGGGGCATCAGCACGAAGAGCAGCACGATTTGGGCTTGGGCGTGGGTGCGGGTGTTGAGGTTGAACGCCATCGCTTCCACCGTGGGGTTGGGGATGGCTTCGAAGAGGGTGGCCAAGAGGCTCAGCACGGCGATGATGGCGGCCAGGGCCCATTCGATGCGTCGCAATCCGCGCCACGCTTCATCCGCCACGACGTCCAGCCGGGGCTCCCGCAGAGCCTGCACCAAGTGCCACGTCTTGACCTGGTAGACCACCAAGGCGGCGATGCTGGCCAAGCCGAGCATGGGCAGCAGGAAGAGGTAGGGGAGGGCGCCCGTTTGGTCGGCGGGCATGGAGAGCAGCACCCGGACGTTGCCCAGGGCGGCGATGAGCAGGAAGGGCGTGGCGAGCATGACGGCGGCAAGCCAGGCACCGTAGCGTTCGGCCATGGGCGTGGGGCCGCCGCCTTGCAAGACGCGGTGGGCCCGCTGCATGCCGAGGGCAGCCAACACCAGCAACGCCAGGGGGCCCAGGAACGTGGACGGGGTGGCGTCGCCGTTCATGATGAGTGGGCTGATGCTGAACGTGGCGCTGCGGCTCAAGTCCTCGGCCACGTAGCTGAACATGGCGGTCTGCAAGATCAGCACGGCACCGTACGCGCTGACGAACATGACGAACATGGGCAAGAGGCGGCGGCGCCAGCCCACGCGGCTGGTCAGCATGGCCCCCCAGGTGGCGGCGAAGGCCACGAGGAGGCCGGTGATGCCCACGAGGTTGCCCTGCACGGTGTCGTTGCTGCTGAAGCCGGCGGCCAAGTGCTTGGGGTGAAGGAACGTCTCCACTTGGTCCTCGGCGGCCAAGGCGATGCCCGCCAAGGCCGTCACGGCCAATGCTGCCAACAGGAGGACGCGCAGGTCCACGCCGGATGAGCCGACGGACTTGGATTAAGACTTGGGGTCGCGGGCTTGTCCAAGCATCTCCATCTCGAAGTCGCTGCCCAAGGTGACGCGCAGGCCGTCGCGGCCGGCCACGGTGGGCACGCCGGTGGCGTCCGTGATCTTCTGGGCCCACACGCCGGGGTCGCCCTGCTTCAGGGTCTTGTAACCGAAGTGGGTCAGGAGCAAAAGGCGGGGTTGGATTTGTTCGGCCAACCGCATGACGTCGTCCGTGCACATGTGCCACGGGATGCGGTCGCTGCCACCACGCGTCATTTGGCACACCACGACGCGGCTGCCCTTGTGGTGGTCCGCCAGGCCATCGTAGTACTGGGTGTCGATGACGTAGCTGAACTGGCCGTGGGTCAGTTTCAGTTTGTAGCCGACGGTTTCGGGGTCGCTGTGGTGCTGCTTGGTGGCTTCCCCTTCGTAGATGCCGTTGAGGGTGAACTGGTCGCCCGCTTGCACTTCGTGGCAGTGTTGCAGCGTGCGTTGCAGGTATTTGCGCACGATGGGGCCAACTTGTTTGCCGTCCTTTTGGCGTGCACCACGCAGGACGCTGGGCGGCGCCACGAGCGTGCCCTTCTTGTCCAGGCCGCTGCGCGTCATGCCCTCCACGAGCACGGGCGCATCCGTGCAGTGGTCCAAGTGGGCGTGGCTCACGAGGATGGCGTCGGTCTTGGTGGGGTCGATGCCGTAGCGGTGCATGTGCACCAGGCTGCCCGGACCGGGGTCGATGTTGCAGTTAAGTCCGCGATCCCTCAAGTAGAGGCCGCCGGTTTGGCGGAGCTGGCTGATGGTCGTGAACCGGCCACCGCCGGTCCCCAAGAATGTCAGCTCGGTCACAATGGTTCACGTCATCGACCACGCCGCACGGGGTTGAAAAGAGAGACGATGACCCGGCACGCTGCCTTTCGAGGGGCTTAAGCCGCGCAACCCGTGGAGCATGCATGGCCTTCGACCTGTTGTCCCTCGTCGTCGGCGTGGTCCTGGGTGGCCTCGCCGTCGGCATCGTCGTGGAGGCGATGGGACGCAACAAGCAGCAGCCCGTCGAGCAGGAGAAGCTCACCACGGCGTGGCGGCTGCGCGAAATGCGGGAACCCATCGTCGTGGCGCGCGACGTGATGGACGTGGAGGTCCCGGCGGGGACGAAGATCTTCGCCAGTGGCTTGGTCGACCCCTCCTTGCAGGAGACGTGCTCCGTGCGGGAAGTGCCGCCAGTCCGCGCCGAGTTCGCATTGGACCTGCAGAACCAACGAGCGTTCCTGTTCGTGGCTGGCCTGCACAAGGACGCCATGGCGATGGTGACGGTGGACGAGCCGACGGTGCGCCGCTTGGAGACGGAATATCGCCGCTTGGCGGACCGCAGCAGCGAGTACGTGGAGCGCCTGCGCATCCAAGACCTTGGTGGCCGCGATGGCGTCACCGTGGAGACCGAGGGTTTCGTGCAGGACGTGCTGCCGTGGAAGGAGCGCTTCATGATGCGCCTCGAAGACGGCGGCCACATCATCGGCGTCGCCGTGGACAAGGACCCGGCGCAACTCAAGGATCGCCGCATCCGCGTCAAGGGACGCCTGGGCCGCGACCAGACGGGGTACGCCGTCATCGACGCGCTCGAGATCCGGCCCATCGGTTGACGGGGCGCCTTGCACAATGCTCATTTATCATGGCCCTGAATCGAGCGCCATGAAGCGGGCCTCCCTCCTGCTGGTGATCGGATTGTTGCTTGCCGCCGCGCCTGTCCAGGCCGACGCGCTGGATGACGCGGCCGAGTGTGCGTTCCCTCCTTGTGGCTACATCCTGCCCCAGATGGACATCGAGATTGAGGACAAGCAACTCTGTGGCGCGGCCTACATCATCTACGAGGACACCATCCCCGAGGATTGCTACGACATGCTGGAAGACGGCGAGAGCCGCGTCTTTGCGGCCAAGTTGAAGTGGTTCTGGGAGATGAGCGAGGATGGCACGTACCCCAAGGAGACGGGCACGGACATCTACGTCACGTTCAGCGGCACCGCCACCAATCCCAAGTGGCTCACGGCCGAAGTCACCGGCCCCGACATGGTCGATGGCCAATTCGTCATCACGGACGCCGACTTGGTGAGCCCCGACTACATCACTGTCCGCCCCAACGCCCAGGGCAACGACGCGGTGTACTTCTGGTACGAGAAGGACATCGAAATCACGTTCACCCGGGACGGCGAACCGACGGCCAAGGAAGTCGCCAAGCTGGAAGACAGCCTCGCCATCCAGAAGTTCTTCCTGAAGGCCAAGAGCAGCGAGTCCGGCCCGCGCTTCAAGGAAGCCTTCGCGGTGGAAGAGTTCCGCTTCAACACCTGCGGCGCATCCGACATTGCCCCCCGCGTCAGCCTCTGTGAGGCCAGCGCCGGCGTCGACAGCACCGAGGACCGCGGCGCGCCGGGCCTGCCCTTGCTGGGCTTGCTGGCGGCGCTGGGTGCCGCTCTCGTCGCCCGCCGCCGTTAATCGATCCAGCGGCCCGTGAGGTCGCCGCGGCGAATCGCCAAGATGCGTGGCGTGCCCACATCCAGTGGCCCCGCGACGTCGCAGAACCAGTACGGGCCGCGGGCGCCCATCCATTCCCCGGCCATGCGTGCTGCAGGGTAGGCCTTGCGCGGCGTGGCGGGCAATGGGGCACCGTGGTCGAGGTGGTGGATGGTGGATTCCACGTCGAAGCGCGTCTCCAAGTCGGCCATCCATTGCGTGGCGGCGGCCTCGATGGCGGCCCGGTCGACGGGGCGACTCCATTGTGGGAGAATCTCGTCGTGGCGACGCCATTCGGGCAAGCCCGTCAGGGTGGCGATGGTTTGTTCGGTGGCCCGCGCGGTCTGCCGGTCGGGGGTGCGTTGCAGCACGACGTAGGCATCGGCGCCTTGTTCCCGGAGGCGGGTCTCCACGCGGCGTTCCATGGTCATGCCGACTTTGCCGAGGCGACCATACATGGCCAGGTAGACGATGTGGGGGACTGGCTCGTCGCGGCCGCCGAAGCTGCAGCGGCAGTCGTCGGGGCGGTCGCGGCAGACGGGCTCGAAGATGCATGCGGGGTTGTCATCCCGTCGGGCGGGGTCGCCGCGACCTCGGAAGCACAGCAGGCATTGGGTGTCGTGGCCCACGGGTGCGCGGTCGGGGCAGGGCCGCCAAGCCCAGCCGTCGTCGTCGCTCCAGTATCCAGTGCAGGTGCGTTCCTCGAGGGTCCAGTCGAAGGCGCCTTCGGGTGGCAGGTCGCGCAGGCGGTCCCCGTCGGCGACGCGGAGCCATGGCGTTGCGTCGTGCCAGCTGGTCCCGATGACGTGCATCAGCGTTCCCAAGGTCGGCGGCCGAGGATGAAGTCGGTGACGATGGGGGACCAAGGTGAAGGCACGTCGACGAGGTCGGTGACCAGCCGAGCCGTGGGGCGGCTTTTCTCGACGTGCTTCCCAAGCGATAGCTTGTCCAGGTGGGCGGCGAGCCAGGCGTCGGGCGTGCGGTGGCGCACGTGGACTTCCACTTGCAAGCGGCCATCCACGTCGTGGACCCCGTCGGGTGCATCGGGATGCCCATCCCATTTCTTGCGAAAGCGCTCCCCGTTGGGTTCCAGGTCGATGGGTGGGCCACGGTGGATGCGGGTGGCGGGCAGCGGTTCGGCTTCCAGGAGCCATTGCATGCACACCATGCGCTCGTTGGTCCAGGTGTGGGTGCCGTCCAGCGTGAAGCCCGCATCCGCCAGGGCTTGGCCAATGCGGTCGGCGGCCTTCTTGAATTGCGGGTAGACGATGTCGAGGCGCTCGGGCAAGTCCGTCAGGACCCAGCCAAGCCAGCGGTGGCCCCGTTCGTCCAGCGTGGCCCGCAGGTCGTTGGGCGTGCCGGCCTCGGGGGTTGCGGGGAAGTAGAAGGACAACGCCGGCTCGTCGTGGTATGCGTTGGCCGCTTCTTCGCACAGGCGCAAGGTCTCTTCGGAGACCGCGGCGGCGCAGTTGCGGGTGGGGTCGACGGGGTCCACGACCACCAGGGGCGAGACGTCATCGTCGACGCGGTCGTCCCGATGGGTGATGCGGCGGGGTTGGGCGCCGCCGGCCAGCCAAGCCAACAGCGCGGAGAAGCTGCCCAGGACGACGATGAGGACCTCGACGAGGTATCCGCTGAAGCCCGCCGTCGCGGTTTCCGCTCCGTAGGCTCCGATGCCCTTGAGCCACTGCTTGGCCAAGCGCACGTCATGGCGACGGCGGTCGTCCAGATTGGCAAGGACCCAGCGCGTGTGGAACGGGGTGCGGTCGACGGCGCTCATTTTCTGCGTGGCGTCGTCGATGGCGTAGGCCGGCACCAAATCGACGGTGAGGCCTTCGAAGGCCCCGACGATGTACGGGTGTTGGGCGTAGCGTTGCTTGGCGTCGAGAAGCACTTGTTCGCCGACGCGGCGCGTGGCCTGGGCGATCGTGTCCGCATCGACGTCCGTTGGGAACAGCACGAACAGGTCCACGTCCATGGCGCCGCTGTGCCAGGTGTCCTTGGCGATGCTGCCTTGGACCGTGGCGGTGGCGCTGGGGTCTTCGGCGTCCACGGCGGCCTGCACGGAGGCCAGCAAGCGGGCCACGGCGTCGTCCACGCGCTGGCGTTCGGCGTCGTTGGGCAACACGCGTTGCAGCACGTCTTGTTCGATTGTCATGGTGCCCCCAAGTCGAAGAGGGCGGTCTGGGTGGCGCGGCGCTCCTCGACCAAGTGTTCGCATTCGGTGGCCAGCAGCAAGGCGCGGCGGACCACTTCCTCGACGGGTCCCTCGGGTTCGGGGGCGTCGTACATGGGGTCGTGGCGTGGTGGGTCGATGCGGGGGTGAGGGCGCTTCTGCATGCGGCGGCGGATGGCGGCGCGCTTGTCGGCGTCCACGTCGATGGCGACGAGATCGTCCGGGATGGGGCTGCGCGTGGCGGCCAATTCCGCTCGGAACACGGGGCGGCCAAGGAGGCGGACCAAGGCGGCCAGGGCGGTGTGCCCGCGCCGCTCCACTTGCATCGGCACGTCGCGCACGGCTTGGCCGATGCGCTCGTACAGTGTCCAGTGGGCGGACGGGTTGGCAAGCTGGTAGTGCTTGCTTGGCGGCTTGGGGACTTCGCGCAAAGTGCCTGCTTCGGTCATGGCGGCCAGGTAGCCGGCAACGGTCAAGCGATGGATTGGTTGCTCCCGCCCGTGGCTGATGGCGCGAGCGATGCCACTGATGCTGTCGCTCTGGACGTCACGCAAGTGGGCGATGATGGTGTCGCGGAACTGCTCGTCGCGGGTGAGCGCCAACAGGCGGCCCAATCAGGCCCGGGTCAAGACCTTGACGCGGTCGACCACG
>JBFKTF010000052.1:0-11387 GCA_041636435.1 Thermoplasmatota archaeon | reverse complement strand
CCTGTGACGGGAGTCTGCGTGTCGACGTTGGCGTCCGGTGTGCTGGACTTGTCCGTGGGCACGTCTGGTGCGGAGACGTCCGGTACGCCACCAGGAATCTGTGCGGCGGCGGAGGTGACCATCAAGATGGCCAGGATGATGGAGCGGGTCGGTCCCATGACCTACACTCTCCACTTGGTGCACTATAAGGAGCGTCGTGACGCTTGGAAAGTCACCACTTGGTCCGCAGGCGCTTGCGGAACAACGCGCCCAGGTTGCCAAATCCGTCCCGCCAGGACTCGATGACCGCTTCGCCGATGCGGGGGTGGAGGCTGGCCGGAATCTCTTGGGCGGCGACGTTTTTGCGCTTGAACGCCTCGATCTTGATTTCCTGGCTGAAGGCCATGCCGTCGCTGAAGCCGTCGAAGGGAATCTTTCGTAGGGCCTTGCGGCGAATGATCCACATGCCCGATTGGCTGTCGCGGAGGCGAATCCAGAACAGGCCCCGGGCGGTGGTGGACAGCACCCAGTTGCCGAGGCGATGCTTGGGGCTCATGGCGCCGGGTTGGATGTCGCCGTAGCGGTCGCACGTGACGAATTCCAAGTCGTGCAACAGCAAGTGCTCGATGTATTCGTGGCACAGGTCGAACGGGTAGGTCCCGTCGGCGTCGCCGGTGACGATGATGTCGCCGCGGGCTTCGTGGAAGCCCGTCTTGTAGGCGCGGCCGTAGCCACGGCGCTTCTCGACCACGATGCGGGCGTTGCGTGCCCGTGCCTCGTCGCGGGTGCGGTCTTGGCTGTCCCCGTCGATGATGAGGAACTCCACGTCCCAGCCGCGCTCCTGGAAGGCGTCGCGGTCGACGGCGTCGAGGGTGGGCCCGATTCCTTCTTCCTCGTTGAGGGTGGGAATCAGGATGGTGACAAGCACAGGGGGTGCGAGTCGCGCCTGCCGTTTCAATCAGTCGGCTCTGGTCCGGGTGGACGTCGCCCCAACTTGGCGTCCAGGTAGCCAAAGAAGCCCCACCCCATGCGCAGGATGCCCCAGATGCTGCCGCCTTGGATGCGCACCATCTCGCTGAGCTTGTATTCGTGCCAGAGGCCGCCGTGTTTGCGAGTCAATTGTTTGCGGCCGTAGCCGTTCCAGTAGGCTTGGCGCAGGAAGGCGGTGACGCTGTCGCGGGCACGGGCGTAGACGATGGCGTCGGGGGCGTGGACGATGCGTGCCCCGGCGTTGATTGCTCGGTAGTTGAGGTCGATGTCTTCGGCGGTGACGAAGGCGGCGTCGAAGCCGCCAATGGCGTCGAAGAGGGTGCGGGGATAGGCCAGGTTGCAACTGGGCCAGGTGGTGTCTTGTCCCTTGTGTGGGAGTTCCACGCGGGCCAGTTTGGTGAAGGCCCAGTACCCCAGCATCTGGGTGCGTCCCGCGACGACGCGTTGTGGGTCGCCGCCCCAGGCGACTTCCAGGGAGCGGATCCAGTCGGCGTTGGCGATGCAGTCGCCGTCGATGAAGGCCAGCAAGTCGCCGGTGGCGGCTTGGGCGCCGATGTTGCGGCCTTCGCCGCGGCTGCATGGTTGCTGGAGGATGCGCAGGGGGAGGCGGTCTTGGTAGCGCTGCAGGACGTCCAAGGTCTGGTCGGTGCTGCCGGCGTCGACGACGATGACTTCCTGGAGGTCCACCTGGTACAGCAGGCTGTCGAGCAGGTGGCGGATGGTCTTGCCCTCATTGAGGACGGTGACGACGACCGAGACGGCCACAGGTGGCCGACGGGGGGCTCCGATTTGGTCTTCTTGGTCAGCGTCCGCGAACTTCGCGCAGCAAACCGGCGGGGTTGATGGCGCGGCGCAGCATGTCCCGTTCGCGCTCTCCAAAGACCCGGAGCACAAACAGCAGCAGCACGTAGAGGACCATGCCCAGCAGGCCGATGAGGGCCATTTCGTAGAAGCGGTCGGTGGCCGTGGGGGGCAGCATGTCGGCCAAGGCCCACCACGTGGCGCCCAGCACCGTGGCCGCGAGCAGCATCTTGGTCTGCACGCGGTCCCAGAGGGGCATGTCGTAGTGGCGGTGGGCGTGCCAGCGGTTGTGGGCGAAGGCCAGCAACGTGCTGATGGCGGTGGCGATGGCGGCGCCTTCGGGGCCGAGGCCGGCCGTGGGAATGGGGCCGAGGCTCGTGGGGATGAGCACGAGGTTCAGGAGGATGTTGGCGCCGACGTTGATGGTGGCGGCGTGGAGGATGAGGCGGGCGTGGCCGCCGGCCATGAGCTTGGCGCGCACGGGACCATTCATGGCGCTGATGATGGTCCAGACGGCGAGCCATTGGGCGGCCGCCGCGGCGGCGATGAAGCCGTCACCCACGGCGATGTGGATGGTTTGCTTTGCCCAGACGATGAGGCCGACGGCGGGGGGAATGACGAACAGCAGCAGGAATTTCTCGGCGCTGCGGAAGATCTCCATGGCGTGCTCGCCGTGGCCACTGCCCAGCAAGTGGCTGAAGCGGGGCAGGAGGATTTTGCCCAGGATGGCGGTGTTGGCGATGAGGCAGACGGCGGCCAGTTTCTTGGCGGCTCCGTAGAGACCGACTTGTTTGGCTTCCCAGAAGTAACCCAGCATCAGGACGTCGGTTTGCCCAAGCAGCATCCCCAGCACGCCGGTGAGCGCGAAGGGGATGGCGAGGCGGATGTAGTCGCGGGCGATGTCCCGGTCCCATGCGCCGACGGGGACGCGGTCTTGGAGCCACCACCAGACGTTGAGTACCCCCGCTAGGAGTTGGCCGGCGAGGTAGGAGCCGGCGATGGCCAATGCGAGTCCGTCGATGCCCAGGTCGGCGTCGATGCCGACGAGGCCGGCCCAGGCATCGGCCAGGCCTTGGGCGGGGACCCATCGGCCGGCGGCGGATGCGGCGGCGGCGCCGTTGAGGGCGACGAGGACGGCGACGGTGATGTTCTCGGTGAGGCTGGCCCATTCGACGCGGTGAACTTGGCCGCGACCCGTCCACGTGCTGGTGGCGACGGCACGCCACTGGGCCAGGGCGACGGTGGCGGTGACGACGCCGATGACGGGCAGCGTGGTGGCGTCGGTGAAGTCGCCTTTGAGGAGGAGGAAGAGCCCGAGGCCGGCACCCACGAGGAGGAGGAAGAGCAACGTAGCCAAGAGGCGCAGGCGGACCATGACGCCGAGTGCTTGGGACAGGTCGACGCCGCGGGCCACTTCCCTCGTGTGGGCCGTGGGGAGGCCGGCTTGCCCAAGGATGGCCGCGAGGCCAACGAGGCCCATGGCGAACAGGTAGGACCCGTAGCTGGCGGGCGGGTAGTATCGACCCACGGCGAGCAGGACGACGTAGCCGAGGATGCCGCCAAGGATGTGGCCGGCCAG
This sequence comes from Thermoplasmatota archaeon, assembly GCA_041636435.1. Classification (GTDB taxonomy): domain Archaea; phylum Thermoplasmatota; class E2; order JACPAO01; family JAHFTW01; genus JBFGSX01. Next base: position 8,038 of record JBFKTF010000052.1, on the reverse strand, counting down.
GACGATGACGGTCTTGCGGGCGTGGTCAGACATCGAAGATGCGGCGGGCTTCGTCCAGGTCTTCGGGGAAGTCGATCTCCATGGCGCGCTTGTCGCCGATGTCGATGCAGCGCACGGGATGCTGCGTGAAGGGAAGCATGTGTTCGACGGCGCGCTCGAAGAAGGCGAAGTCGTCCACGTACTCCAGCGCTTGCTCCAGGATGGGGCGGTCGTGGGCGCAGAAGTGGTTGATGCCCACCGCTTCACCATCGCCGTGGACCTGCTTGCTCAATTCCAGCAGCCTCCCGTTGCGCACCTTGTACTTGACTTCCTCCGCGCCGCACACCTTGGGGTCGACGGCGAGGCTGCTGGCCTCTTTCTCGGCGGTGAGGCTCTGCACGATGCCGTCGTCGAAGACCACGTCGCCGTTGAGGGTCACGACGGCGCCAGCGGGCATGTGCTGCAGGCCCAGGAGCATCGATTTGCTGGTGTTGGTGTCGTTGTAGCGTTCGCTGACCAAGAAGCGGACGCCGGGGCGGTCGCCGACGTGGGCTTGGACGCGGTCGGCCTCGAAGCCCACGACGACCCAGACATCGGTGATGCCAGCCTGCTCGAGGCGGTCCAGTTGGTGGTCGATGATGCAGCCGTCCCCCCAGGGGATGAGTGCCTTGGGTAGATCGTGGCCGAGGCGCGAACCGATGCCCGCTGCCAGGATGAGGGCCTGCACGCTGCCAGCGACGGGGTCGGACCGTTTAAATCAGGGACCTGTGTCGGCCGCCTCGCGCCTCGGTGGCTTAGTTGGTAGAGCAGCTGATTCGTAATCAGCAGGTCGAGGGTTCAAATCCCTCCCGGGGCTTTTTGCATGGTCGACACGGCCTCATACGATGAGCCGGTCGCCGGCTCGTTGAGCGCGACGGTCTCCGTCATCATTCCCACCTACGAGCGGGCGCCAGAGACCGAGGCGTGCCTTCGGACCTTGCTGGCCCAGTCCCGGCTCCCAGAGGAGATTCTGGTGGTCGACGACAGCCCCAGCGATTCCATTGCGGGCGTCGTGGACTCGTTGCAGTCCGAGGTACCGGATGGCGTGTCGTTGCGCTTCATGCATGCCCCGGATCGACCAAGCCTGACGCGGGCCCGCAACGCTGGCATCGACGCCACGTCCGGTGACATCGTGGTGTTCTTTGACAGCGACTCCTTGGTTCGAGAGGATTTCTTGGAGCGCGCCGTGGCCGACCTCGCCGGCCATCCGGAGGCAATGGCGGTGCGGGGCCTGGTGGACGACCCCCCGTTCTCGTGGCTGTACAACACGTATCGCCGCGTGTTCCGGCAGTCCGTCGTGGGGGGCAAGACCATCTCCATCGGGTTCCCGCCCACGTTCACCAAGTACCCCACCACAATCGACGGCATCGTCCCATCGGAGTCGATGCGGGGCTGCAACATGGTGATTCGCCGGGAAGCCTTCGAAACGGTCCGGTTCGATGGACAGATGGAGCGCTACTCGTTCTTCGAGGACATCGACATCGCCTTGGCCCTGCGCCGAGCGTTTGGTGAATGCATCTTGGCCGACGGCGACTTGGTCATCAGCCATCCGCGCAGCAAGGGCGGCCGCATCGGCACGGGGGACCTGTTTTACATGGAGTTCCTGCACCGCCATTACCTGAGCCACAAGTACCACGACGTGGGGCCGTGGAAGCGGTTCTTGTTGTGGTACTGCGACATGGGCAGCCTCGTCATGAAGAGCCGCAAGAACCCGATTCGGTTCCTGCGCTTGCGCCGAGTCTACAAGCAAATCAAGGCGCGGCTACGCCGCCATCATGACGAGATGGTGGCGGGGGACTTGTCGGGGCTGAACGCGTATTTTTCGTTCATGCGTAGCCATGACGGGCCAGCGTCTTCTGGTGGCGCTTCGCCGCCTCCACCAGCTCTGGATTCTTCCGATATGCAAAGGCCCGGGACGGATTGACGCCGTCGATGGCGGCGGCGATTTGCTCGTCGCTTGGGTCGAGTCCGCAGTGCGCTAGCAGCTTGGGCATGAAGTCCATGGGCTTGGCCAGGAAGTCTTCGTAGCGGAAGCGGTGGAGCTGCGCTCCGAGGTCCTTGGTGTGCTGTTGGGCGATTTGCATGTGGTCGTCCCACATGCCGATGCCGCCGTCGATGGTGCGGATGCGGTGGCCGCGGCTGAATGGTTTCTGGGCGGCCTTGAGGCGGTGCATGGGCTTCTTGCGTTCGTACCAGCGCTTGCTGTTCTCCCAGGCCTTCTCGTATCGGACTTGCAGGCTGCGGGCGACGTCGACGCCGTGGCGGTCGACTTGGACGATGGGGGCATCGGGCCAGATGTCGAGCCAGAGTGGCAAGGTGACGGTGGTGCGGGGGTCTTTCCAACCCCAGGGCTCGTCGAGCCCGAAGATGCGCTTGGAGCCACCGCGGCGGCCGGTGAACTCCTTGGCGCGGGGGCTGGCGCAACTGTTGCGCAAGTAGTCCACCATCATGTCCCGGCCTTCGGGGTGGTCGATGAGATCGAGCACGGGCCAGGGGCGCGTCCAGCCGGCGCAGGCGTTCTTGTAGACGAACCGGTCGAGGGCCAGGAAGAACGTCGCTTCGTGGTTGCCTTCCAGTTTGTTGCCCACGAAGAGGCCGCAGTCTTCCAGGATGCGCGTCAACATCGACGTGCCACTGCGGTGCATGCCGATGACGATGACGGGGTCCATTCAGGCCTCCGCACTGGTTGATGGGCTTGAGTCTTGCCAGAAGGCGTACATGTCGTTGAACTGGCCAAAGCCGCCGCTGCGCACGGCGTCCCTGCGGCGACGCAACGCCTTGGCGACCCGGGCGAATTCGCGGATGTGCGCCATCGTGTGCCGTGGCGCCAAGTAGGAGTAGAACACGAGGTAGCCGAGGTGGCTGTACCACGTCATGAGGCGGCCCCAGAGGCCGGGCTTGAGGTAGGTGTGGACGATGATGTGCCGGTGGATCATGCGCATCCGGTACACGTCCAGCGGCAGCATGCGACCTTCCTCGTTCATGTGGTGGTGCAGGACGGCGTCGGGGACCACGATGTAGGGTCGCTGCGTCGCCAGCAGGACGCGGAGGCTCATCTCGATGTCTTCGGCGTAGGAGTAGCGCTCCATTTGGTCATTGAAGCGGTGCTCCCGGAACACGTCGGAGCGGAACGTCATGTTGCACCCGTAGAGCCAGTTGGTGTCCTGGGCGGGTGGTTTCTTGCGCGCGTAGAGCAAGCGCAGGGGGAAGGCGCGGCGGATGGTGGCCTTCGTGGCCCGTGTGATGAGCAGCGGCGCGGTGAGCCCGTCCTTGATGGGGCCGCCGGTGGGGAAGTCGGTGACCCACCCCATGGCGCCGATGGCGTCCGGTCGGGCGTCCAGGGCGTTGCCGATGCGTTCCAAGTAGTCCGGTTCCAGGACGATGTCGCTGTCGAGGAACGTGACGATGCCATCCAGGATGTGGGGGATGGCGAGGTTGCGGCTCCGAGTGAGGCTGGGCCGCGTGCCGTTGCGTTCGTAGACCGTGTCGATGTCCACGTCCGTCAAGAGGCGCTGCACGGAGTCGTCGGGCGTGTCATCGCAGACCACGATGCGGTCGGGGCGGCGGGTCTGCTCTTGCAGGCACCGCAGCAGGCGCTGGACGTCGTCGGGGCGTCCGTAGGTGGCCAGCACGACGGTGTGCACAGACGACGACCTGGGGCGTCTCGGATGACGGTTGCGGCTCGTCACCACGGCAAGTCAGGGACGCGCCGGCGCAACGCCACCACGTCGTCTTCGACGAGTGGCCACAGGCGATCCCGCACGTCCGCCGGCAGCGGCGTGGAGCGACCCGTGTTGCGTTCGTGGGGCTCCGGGTGCCATGGTGCGACGCCCACATGCTTGGCGACGCGGTCCATGCTGTCTTGGAAGCGGTGGCGCAGGTCGTCGGTGGTCAGCACCAGGATGCGGTCGTGGCCGAAGCGGCGGTCCCATCGGGCAAGTTGCTCCGCGTACCGGCTGCGAGCCAGGTACGTTTCGCGGCGGTGGCGGGGGCTGTTGAACTCGGGGTCCTGGAAGCGTGCCTCGTCGATGCCCAGCTTGGCTTCGCCCAGGCAGGCATACATGAAGCGTTGGGGGTCGTCGTCCTTCTGGATGTACTTGTATTGGCTCCAGGCGCGTTCGATGGGGTCGCGCAAGACGGCGATGGGGGCGACGCCGGGAAGCCAAGTGGCCACCATGCCGGGCGCCATCGGGTGGTAGAGGTAGTACGGGCTGGCCTCGCCCGTGAAGGTGCCCTGCCGTTGCACGGGGAAGTGGGCCAGGTACCAGGACCATGGACGCCACCTCTCCGTCGAGAAGTATTGGATCTCCTTGCGCAGGGGGCCGCGGAAGTCGGGGTGCTGCGCGATGGCGTCAAACAGCGTCGTGGTGGCGGCCTTCATGGCCCCCAAGATGAGGAAGTCGGGCGCCATGCGACGCTTGGCGGTGGCTTGTCGCCAAGCGAAGTGGACGCCACTCAAGGCACGACGCACGGGGCCGCCGGGATGCACCCATGGATCGTACGCCATGAGCGTGGATGGGGGCGTGGGACTTGAACTCAGTCGATGCGGAACGCGTCGCCCATGTTGGGGGTGTGCACGGTCGCGAAGTCGCTGAGGTCGGGCACCAGTTCTTCGCGGTTGTCGCCGTGGAACAGCACGATGTCGTCCGCGCCGGTCGCGCGAGCGAATTCCACGAGGTCGTTGTGGCCCGCGTGGGCACTGAAGTCGAAGTGGCGAATCTCGGCGTTGACCTTGTGGACCTTCTTGCCGGGGTCCCGCGGATCGAAGTCGATGACGCCTTCGTCGAGCAGGCGGCGGCCGTTGGTGCCGCGGACCTGGTAGCCGGTGAGGGCGACGCCGGTCTTGGCGTCGTTGCGGAGGCGATCCAGGTAGTACAGGATGGGGCCACCCTCGAGCATGCCGCTGGTGGTGAGGATGACGTCGGCATCGCGCAGGGCGACGCTGCGGCCGCGGTGGTTGCGGATCATCTTCACTTGGCCCATGGCGCGTTCGTACTTGGTGCGGTCCGCCAAGTATTCGGGGTATTGGCCGAAGATGCTGGTGACCTTGCGGGCCATGCCGTCCATCCAGACCTCGTATCCTTGGTTGGCCAGGACCATGGCGAGTTCTTGGGCGCGACCCACGGCGAAGACGCTGGTGAGGACCTTGCCGCCGCGGTGGGTGACGTCGTCCACGAAGTCGAGGTATTCGCGTTCGGTCTCGTCGCGGGGCTTGTGCTCGCGGCCGGCGTAGGTGGTCTCCATGCACAGCACGTCGCACTTGACGGGCTTGCCTGCACCCACGAGGCGTTGCGGGCGCGTGTACAGGTCGCCGGTGAAGACGAGGCCACCGTTTTCTCCTTGCACTTCCACTTGGCTGGCGCCGGGGATGTGGCCGGCGCTGTGGAATTGCACCTTGGTGCCGCCAATGTGGCGGGGGTGCTTGTGGTCCACGAAGTCGTACATGTCCTGGCTCATCTCGATGTCCGCGTCGCTGAAGGGCTCCGGGAAGCCTTCGCTGCGGGCAATCTTGAGCGAGTCGTGGTGCATCAGCGTCGACACGTCCGCGGTGGGCGGGGTCGTCATGATGGTGGACTCGAAGCGCGTGAGCCAGGGAATCATGCCGCTGTGGTCCAAGTGGGCGTGGGTCAGGAAGACCTGGTCCACGTTGGGGGACTCGAGCGGATACTCTGGGGGCTTGTCCGGAGCGATGCCGTAATCGAATAGGAATCGCAGTCCGTCGGTCTCCAGGTTGAACCCGAGGCGCCCGATGTCTTGCGCGGCTCCCAGGAAGCGGCAGTCCCAACTCACGTTGCTTGGCCACCCGGGCACAGATATAGCATCGCCGGCAGGCCCATCATGGGCGGCGGCGGGCCAGGGCAAGCATCGCCAGGGCGGCCAGCACGATGGATCCGGCGGGGATGCCGCGGTCGCCGTCGACGGGTTCCCGTTCGACGGGGATGCTCGTGATGGGCGTCATGGGGCTCCACCAGAGGTGCTGGCCGTCGACATCGAAGCCGTAGCGGATGGCTTGGCCATCGTCTTCGAGGGTGACGGGGTAGCGGGTGCCGTCGGGGCCGATGGCGGATTGGGGCACGCCGAGGGCGTCGCCGCGGATGTGGAAGACCAGGTTGCCGTAGATGACGCGGCCGACGAAGACCTCGACGGCGACTTCGCGCTCTTGGTTCTCTGGGTCCAATTCGATGGCTTCGTCCGGCGTGCGGAGGCTCAGGATGCGGCTGTGTTGGCCGGGGGCCAGGATGGCGTCGAACGTCGCTTCCGTGGTGCCGGTGGCGGCCACGGTCATGTCGCCCAGCAGCAAGGCACCGTAGTAGACCTCGACCGTGATGGGGACGGGACTGGTGGTTTGGCTGGCTTCGACCGTGATGGAGACCGGTTCGCCGGGGATGGCCTTCTCGTCGCCCACCGTGATGTCGTCGAGGACGATGTCGGTTTCGAGGACGGTGATGTTGACGCGGTGGACCTTGGACCAGGCGTTGCCCAGGGCGTCGCGGACCTCCAAGACGAGGTTGGCGCTGCCGGTGCCTTCGGGGATTAGGTTGACCGTGACGGCTTGGTCGCCGCCTTGGAAGTCGCGGGCGACGGAAGCGGTGCCGATGCGGGCGCTGACGGTGAACTTGGAGGCCTCTTGGACCTGCAGCGTGATCGGGTTGGGCACGCCATCGAAGAAGCGCTCGGGGACGACGGCATCAACGACCGGTTCTTCGCCGTCGGCGTAGACGGTGACCTTCTTCGTCGTGGCGTGTCCGGCGCGGTCGGTGGCGACCACGGTGAGCAGTTGCTCGCCGACCTCGAACGCGTCCACGCCGATGCGGTGGGGGAAGCTCAAGGTCAGGGGCGCGGGCATGTCCGGCAGTTGGTAGGTGACGCGTTGCAGGAGCGGGTCGATGACGTCGACCTGGACGCTTTGTCCGGCACCGACTTGGATGAGCCCTTCCTGGCTGCCGCGGAACGTGACGGCCGGCGGGGTGCTGTCCTCGGCGGAGACGCTGAGCAAGTGCGGCGTGGTCGTGGCACCGCTGGCGTCGGGTCGCGGCAGCTTGACGGTGCTGCCTTGGTCGGTGACGCCGGTGATGCTGACGCTCCAGGCACCGACGACGAGGTCGGGGTGCATGACGGGCATGCGCGTCTGGAAGCCGCTCCCGCTGCGTTGCATGCTGAGCTCGAAGGTCTTCGTGCTGCAGTCGCACGACAATTGGGCCGTGGCGGCCGTGGGCGTGCTGGCCCAGGCGTCGTCCTCGGCGCGGATCAGGACGTCCCCGCCGCGGGCCTTGCCGTCGTCGTCCAATAGGTCGAGGAACTGCACGCCGCCGTTGGGGGTGGCGGCGCTGTACCGGACGACCGCCTCGTCGGCGGCGTGGCCTACGGGCAACGCCACGAGGACCAGCAGGGTGGTGATGGCGATGGCTGCGCGCATTCGCTTACCTCCGGGTCACCGCGATGAGCACGATGAACAGCACGATGACCAACAGGAAGATGGCCGGGATGAACCAGTAATCGGCCACCAGTTGTCCGAAGTTGGAGGCGGTGTCGATCTTTTGGCCACCTTGACCGGTCGCGGGGTCGTAGTAGCTGTCCATGCGGCCGTCGAGGTTGCTGTCGTAGGTCCAGTCCAGCACGCCGTCGCCGTTGACGTCGCGCAGGCGGATGTTGCGGGCGTCGCTCTCGCCGGCGCGGATGAAGGAGTCGACCTTCCCGTCGCCGTCGGTGTCGAAGACGTCGTCGAGCTTGCCGTCGCCATCCACGTCCACCTTCAGAACGGTCAGCAGGGTGCCGCCGCGGGTGAAGAGGACGGTTTCGCTGGGGTCGATTTCGCCGTTGCCGTTGGCGTCGACGGCGTAGTCGAGGGTGCCGTCGCCGTCGATGTCGCGCACCAGGACGTTGGTGAACTTGCCCAGCACCACGTCGAAGACACGGTCGATGCGGCCGTCACCGTCGACGTCGACGAAGTAGTCGGCGATGCCGTCGGCGTTGACGTCCTTGAACGTGGTGATGGCGTGGACGTGGCCGGTGCCGCGGT
>JBFKTF010000051.1:0-11507 GCA_041636435.1 Thermoplasmatota archaeon | reverse complement strand
TGGCCGTTTCTCAAGGGCGCTTGGCGGGCCCTGCGGGCCCGGGACGCCACCATGGACACCTTGGTGGCCCTCGGGAGCCTGGCGGCCTATGGGCTGAGCATCTGGCTCGTGTTCCAGGGCGCCAACGCCCACGGGACGTACTTCGAGACCGGTGCGATCATCATCACGCTCGTGGCGCTTGGCAAGTGGTTTGAGGCCCGGGCCAGGCGCAGCGCCGGGGAAGCGGTGCGGGCGTTGCTGGAGCTGGGCGCCGACACGGCGCGCCGCCAAACGGACGAGGGCCTCGTCGAAGTGCCCATCGAGGAGATTCAAACTGGAGACATCCTGGTCGTGCACCCCGGCGAGACCGTGCCCCTGGACGGCCGCATCGTGGAGGGCCGCACCAGCATCGATGCCAGCATGGTCACCGGCGAGCCCATTCCCGAGGACAAGGCACCCGGCGACGACGTGGTGGGCGGCACGATCAGCAGCGACGGCTTCACGATGGAAGTGACCCGCACAGGCGAGGACACGCTGCTGGCCCAGATTGCCCGCATGGTCGCCGAAGCCAACGAACGGGAAGCCCCCATCCAACGGGTGGCCGACCGCGTCAGCCGCGTCTTCGTACCGACGGTGCTTGCCTTGGCGCTGGGGGCGGCGTTGTTCTGGGGCCTCGTGGGCACGAGCCTGTGGGCGCCGCCCATCGCGGCCAACGTCTTCGTGATGCTGGTCGCGGTCAGCACCTTGGTCATCGCGTGTCCCTGCGCCATGGGCCTGGCCACGCCGACCGCCATCATGATGGGCACCGGCATCGGCGCCCGCCACGGCATCCTGTTCAAGGGCGGCGAGGCCTTGGAGCAGATTCGTCGCGTGGACATCGTCGTCATGGACAAGACCGGCACCATCACGGAGGGCCGGCCCGCCGTGGAGGCCGCCGCGGTGGAGGGCTTGGACGAGGCGTTCGGGTTGGCCCACGTGGCCGCGGTGGAGGCGCGCAGCGAACACCCCTTGGCACGGGCCGTCGTGGCGCACGTCGAAGCGCAGGGCATCGCCATTCCCAAGGTCCGCGACTTCCAACGCATCGACGCCGGCGGCGTGCGCGGCATGGTGGATGGGTCGCAGGTCGTGGTGTGCAGCCCGCGGGTCGCGGCCGAGCAAGGCATCCAATTGCAGCGGGTGCAAGCGCATGTGGATGCATGGCACGCCGAGGGCCGCACGGTCATTGTCGGGGCCCTGGATGGCCAAGCGCACGCGGTCTTTGGGCTCGCCGACCCGGTGCGACCGACGTCGAAGGCGGCCATTCAGACGCTGCACGGCATGGGCGTCCGAACCGTCATGCTCACAGGCGACCACGAAGGAGTGGCGCGGCGCGTAGCCAACGAGGTGGGCATCGACGACGTCATCGCCGGAGTCCGCCCCGACGAGAAGGCCCAGCACATCCAACGTCTGCGCACCGATGGCGTGGTCGCCATGGTGGGCGACGGCATCAACGACGCGCCCGCCCTGGCGGAAGCCGACGTGGGCATCGCCATGGGCACGGGCACGGACGTGGCCAAGGAAACGGGGGACATCGTGCTGGTGCACGGGGACCTACAAGGCGCGGTCGACGGCCTGCGCCTGGGCCGATACACGGTCCGCAAGATCCACCAAAACCTGGGCTGGGCGTTTGGGTACAACGTGGCGCTCATCCCCGTCGCCATGGGCGTGCTGTATCCGCTCACCGGGTGGTTGCTGCACCCGATGCTGGCCGCCGGCGCCATGGCGTTTAGCAGCGTCAGCGTGGTGGGCAACGCGTTGTTGATGCGTGGCTGGAAGCCGAGCTAAGCGGCCTTCTGAAACGCCGCTTCCACGGCCGCTTCCAAGGCGTCCAAATCGCCCGCCATGGGCTCGACGCCGGTCCAGCCAAACAGCTTGAACACGGCCCCTTGGGCTTCGAGCAGTTCGAAGCCGGCGTCCTGCAGCCGTTGCTTGACGTCGTCGCCCACCAGGACCTCGACGCGGCCGGGCACGTCGCCGCCGCGGTGGAGGCGGACGAACTGATTGCAGCCGACAATCAACGCCACGGCGTCCTTGCCGAACTCCGCTTGCAGGTCGCGCCCGGCATCGGCGGCCAGGGCCTGCGCCTTGCGCACAAGGGCGAAGAGGCGCTCCTTGTGGGCGTCGTCCACGGGCGTGCGCTCCAGGATGCGGATGGGGCGGTCGTCCACGGCCGGCGTCGCCGGGGTGTGGTCCATGGGGCGGCCAGACTGCGATGGTTGATGGGGCTTACCAGCCCCAGGTCCCGGCCCCGCCCTTGAATGGACCGACGATTCGTTTCGTGATCCAGCCCCCGTAGAAGTCGCCCGCCTGGGCCTGCACGCGCTCGTCCCCGACGAAGCACGCATCGACCCGGGACGCGTAGAACGCCAAGTGGCCCGCGATGTCTTGGTAGCCCCGCGCAGGATGCGGGTACGACCACGCCACGTCCCGGACCGGGCCATCCCCTTGGAGGTCAAAGTAGACGGCGCGGCCTTTGAATTCGCAGGTGGTGGAGCGGTCGTTCTGTGTCAACCGCCCCATGTCGCAGTCGGCGCGGGGAATCATGTAGACTGGCGGGTGGCTGGTCTCCAACACGGCGATGGCGCGCTGTGTCGAAGCCAATGTCTGCCCGCCGTGTTCGATGCGGATGGAGCGCGGCTCCGGACGGACCGCCGGGGGGCGCGGGTAGTCCCAAACCGATTCCTGGCCCGGCCCGGGCTCGATGCGGCGCATGCATCCATGCCCGCCCCGCGCTTCTTGATGCTTGTCGCCGTGACTCAGTCCTTCGGGTCCAGATGCCAGGCATCGACAATCCACGTGGCCCGGCTTGCGCTGGCCTGCACGTGCGACTCGTCCACCACGATGCGTTGGCTGTAATGGGGTGCATCCAGCACCAGGGATTCGTATTCGCCACCTTCCCCTGCCGGATGCATCCGCAGGGCGGCCAAGCGGTCCAGCCGCTCCGCGTCGAGGCGCGCGCCGGCCCACTCTTCGCTCAGCCCATCGGCGGCGACGCGACTGAAGCGCACGTCGTAGGCATCCACCAAGTGCCGCATGTACGCCATCGGGTCTTTGTGCCAGAGGGGAGCGAAGCTGCGAATCTTGAGGCCATGGGCGATGCGGTCGATGCGGGTGCGCTGGTATTCCGATGCCAACGCCCCCGACACAACCCCGTCCAAGGCCCACTCGTCGCACAACGAGGCCAACGCCTGTCCGAGTCCATCGACCTCCGCGATAGGGTCAGCTTCTGCGGGCGCGGATACCAGCTCCATGTCCATGCACGCCGCCACGCCCTCGACGACGTCCAGGTTGGGGGTGTGGAACATGTAGGAATCGTCCTCCCGGGGCACCATCCGCAACCCCACCGGCACGTCCCATCCATGCCCTCGTGCCACCTCGACGGCGGCGACCGAGTCCTTGCCCCCGCTCAGCAGCGCCGCGACCCTCATCCGTCGAGGACCTCGAGGTCCGCCACGTCCGAGTCCCGGATGGTGGGCCGGAATTCACGGGCAGCCCGCAGGTCGCCCAAGTCGACCTCCACGTCCACGTAGGCCTCCTCAAAGGGCTCCGTGGCGCCCAGGGGCTCGCCGCGGGGCCCATGGGCCCGCGCACCGCCCCAGAAGACCAATCCGTCCTGGGCCCCCACGTTGTTGCTGTACAGGGAGAAGCAAGCGTTCTCGATGGCGCGCGCCTCGATGAGGGTTTCGAAGAACCGGCGGCTGCTGCTGGGGCTGGCGCTGATGTTGACCAAGATGTCCGCACCCTCCAGGACCTGGCGCTTCTGCAGTTCCGGGAAGTACAGATCGTAGCAAATGTGCACCCCGATGGCCCCGTGGCGGGTGTGCCACACCGGTTGCACCTCGCCGTGGTCGAAGAACAGCGCTTCGCGGAACGTGGTGAAATTGGGCAAGGCCCGCTTGGGCACCCAGAGTTCGCGGCCGGCATCGTCGATGCACAAGGCGGCATTGTACGTCAAGCCGGCCCGCGGCGTGTACGGGGCACCTACGATGAGGTGAGTGCCGTACTGCTTGGCCGCGGCCCGCAGGGGCTCCAAGCGCGGGTCGTCGGCGGTGAACGCCAAGCGCTGCACGTCGTCGCCGATGTTGTACCCCGTGAGGAACATCTCCGGGAAGACCACCAGGTCCGGGCCCTCCATGGCCTCGGCGACCCGGCGCACGTTGCCTTCCACGTCCCCGAGGCGGGGGTCGGCAGCCCAGAGGCGCACCTGCATGGACAACGCCCAAACCGGGGCCGGCCTTGAGCGCTTCGTGGCCGTGGCCATTGGGAGTCCGGACGAATGGCGGCACATCATCGTGGCCTTCCTACGTGACCACGTGGAGCGCAGCGGAGCCAACGGCGTGGTCGTGGGGCTCAGCGGAGGCATCGATTCGGCCCTCACGGCCGCCTTGGCGGTCGACGCCTTGGGCGCCGACAAGGTGTTGGGCGTCTGCTTGCCCCACCGCGACAGCGACCCAGAGGACCTTCGCTTGGGCCAACTGGTGGGCGATCATCTTGGCATTGCGCACGTCCAGCACGACATCAGCCCGATTGTCGACGGGTTCCTGCAGGCCATGGAGGCCGATGGAATGGTGCTGGGCAACGCCAAGGCCCGGGCCCGGATGATGGCGCTGTACGGCGAGGCCCAGAAGCGGGGCCGCCTCGTGTGCGGCACCGGAAACAAATCGGAGCTGCTGGTGGGATACTTCACCAAGCACGGCGATGGGGGCGTGGATCTGGAGCCCATTGGGGACCTGTACAAGACGCAGGTCTGGGAACTTTCCAAGGTCCTCGGGCTACCCGACGAAGTCGTGCACCGGACGCCGACGGCGGGTCTGTTGGCCGGCCAAAGCGACGAAGAGGAGCTGGGTATGAGCTACGAGGCCCTCGACCGCATCCTGAAGGGCATCGAATTGAACAGCCCCCTGGAAGACATCGCCCGGCGCACGGGCGCATCCATGGAGGACGTGCGGCACGTGGACCGCTTGGTCCGCCGCAGCGAACACAAGCGGCACGCGCCGTTGGTGGCAAAGGTCGGCGCCAGGACCGTGGGGATCGACTGGCGCCGCAGCGTCCACTGGGACGCTTAGCTGGCGGCGATGGGGCGACCTTCGAGCCAGAAGTAGCTCTGGCGCGTGTCATGGAGACTGATGCGTTGGCGCACCAGGCCGTCCTCTTGCAGCCGCTTGAGGGCGCTGTAGAGGGTGCGGCGGGGGAGGCCGGTGGCCTCCTGGATCTCCTTGTTGGTCATCGGCTCGTGCCCGCTGAGGGTGCAGACCACCTTCGCGACGCTCGGGGGAGCGTCCGGAACGAGCGCCTTGGCCGCATTGCAGGGTGTGTCGCTCATGGCACATTGGTATAGTTTCTGTACCAATATAAGTCTAGTCCTTATATCAGGGGACGTCCTATTGGAGTTTATGAGCACGGGGTGTCCCTACCAGGTCGCGTTCGACCTCTTGGCCAAGCGGCACGCCCTGACCATCATCTGGTTCCTGCAACAGAAGGAACCCAGGCGCTTCACGGAGATCAAATGCGAACTCCGCGTCAACCCCGTGACCCTGACCCAACGGCTGTGCGAACTGGAGCGCGCCTCCGTGCTGGAGCGCACCGAGTTCGCCGAAATCCCCCCGCGCGTCGAATACCACCTCACCGAGAAAGGCAAGGACTTGGCCAGCTTGATGGAGCAAATGTGCGCCTGGGCATCCAAGTGGGAAGGCTGCTGCCCCGAAGGCGAAGGGGCGAAGAACGAAGAACAGGTGGCAACCGCGTGGCAAAGGTCCTCGTCGCCGGAGTGAAACAGACCTGGATGGAGCGGTCGACCATCGACCGCCTCGTCCAGATCCTGCGCAGCGCGGGCCACGACGCCACCACCCCCGGCGACGCCCAAGACGTGCACGACTGCGACGCCCTCGTCGCCGTCCTGGACCACGCCGACGCCGCCACCGTGGCCGCAGCCGCCACCGCCGCCGCCCTGGACAAGCCCGTGTTGGTGCTTGGAAGCCAAGACGAGCGCCCCCCGATGCAAGGCCGCGTCACGCACGTGCACGGCGACATCGAGGCCTGGGAAGCCGCATTGCCTGCGTTCTACGAGGCCATCAAGCCGTTTGCGGGACGCATGGTGCGCGACCAGATTCCCGAGCTGGTCAAGGCCGCCGGCCACGACGTGACGTTCCGGCAATTGAGCGGCGACGAGAAGCCGCGCTTCCTGAAGCAGAAGATCCACACCGAAGCCGCCGAGCTGCTGAAGGCGGACGTGGGCGGCGAGAAGGAAGAGGTCGCCGACCTCCTCGAGGCCCTCGAGGCCTTCATCGCCGCCCGCGGCTTCGATCGCGACGACCTGCGGCGCATCAAGGAACACAAGCGCAAGCAGCGCGGCGGATTCCAACGCGGCTTCGTGGTGGAAGCAACCTCCTCCGGCGCGGCGCAAGAGGAGCCCGAACCCGAGCCGCCCGTGGAAGCCCCCGCCGACCCCGAGGCGCCCCTGGCCGCCGACCAACAGGTCCGAGGCCAATTCTTCGAGATATGATCCTGGGCGTCGACCAGCCCCTGGTGCTCAGCCCCATGGTGGACGTCACCGATGCGGCGTTCCGCTCCGTGGCCCGCCAATGGGGCGCCGACATCACGTGCAGCGAGATGGTGGCCGCCGCGGGCATCGTCCACGACAACCCCCACTCTTGGGAATTGACGGCACCCTACGAGACCGAAGCCCCCTACGGCGTGCAACTCATGGGCGGCGACCCCGACCAAGTGGCCGAGGCGGCCGCCAAGGTCTGCGCCGGCCGCCGCGTCGACTTCATCGACATCAACCTGGGCTGCCCCAGCCCCAACATCTTGCGCTCCGAGGCCGGCGGATTCCTGCTACGAGACCCATGCAAGGTGGGCAAGGTGGTGGCCGCCGTCGTGGACGCCGTCGACGTCCCGGTCAGCATCAAACTGCGCAAGGGCCACGACGACGCCCACCAAACCTACATCGACGTGGGCCTCGAAGCCCAATCCGCGGGCGCTGCATGGGCGACGCTGCATGGCCGCACCGTGGTGCAAGGTTACTCGGGCACGGCGGACTGGGACGCCATCGGCCGCCTCGTCGACGCCTTGGACATCCCCGTCATCGGCAACGGCGACCTGCGGGGCCCGGAGGACGTGGTCCGGATGCGGGACGCGACCCACTGTGCGGGCTACTTCATCGCCCGCGCCGCCATGCACGACCCGACCGTGTTCCTGCGCATGCGGGCGGCACTGGATGGCGCCGACGTGCCACCGGCCCCCGGATTGGCCGTGCGCATCCAGGCGTTGTTGGATTACTTGGACCGCGCCGGCGAACTGCATCTGGCGGTCCTCAAGCGCCAAGCAACGCGCTTCGTCTCCGGGGCCCCTGGTGCCCGGGCCGTGCGGCAAGCCATCCATTCCGCCCCCGACCGTGTGGCGGTGATGGCGGCGGTGCGGTCACTCGAAGTTGCGGAACTGGACGACGAAGACCGCGGCCAGTAGGTACACCATGGTGTGGCCCAGCAGCGTCAGGCAGGCGGCCCACCACTCGGCGTTGCCTCCGATGCCGCCAAAGAAGTTGGTCAAGAAGCCCAATTCGGGGGCCAGCACGGGGCTGGCCGACTCCATCATGCGGGCCGGGCTGAGGTAGTGACTCCACATCGCCTCGCCCGAATCGAGCACATCGAATGACCCCTCGAACAGGGCAATGAAGAACGCGATGTTGCTCAGCAGGGGCAGGATGACGATCCAGGTGAGGATGGTCAACAACATGCT
Source organism: Thermoplasmatota archaeon (assembly GCA_041636435.1). GTDB lineage: Archaea > Thermoplasmatota > E2 > JACPAO01 > JAHFTW01 > JBFGSX01. Next base: position 3,752 of record JBFKTF010000051.1, on the reverse strand, counting down.
GACCACGCCGCTGCGCGTGATGGTGGAAAAGAACAGACTCAGCGCCCCAAAGGACAGTACCCCGAGGGCGACGATGCCGATGGCGCCGAAGAACCGACCCCATTCCTCGGCGTTGGGGAACCCCGGGAAGACGGCGACGATGATGAGATAATCCAGCAACATCAGCACCGCCGTCATGGCGGCCAAGGGCAGCGTGATGCCGATGAACTTCCCCAGCACCATGGCGGGGCGCGGCACGGGCTTGCTGAGCAGCAAGAAGATGGTGCGGTTCTTCCACTCCGAGGCGACGGCGTCGCTGGCCAAGATGATGGGGGCCAGTTGGAACAGGAAATACCCGCTCAGAATGAAGATGCCCTCCAGGAAGAACAACAGGATGCCGTTGTGGATGTAGGGCACACTGCTCAGGTCGGAGAACCCAGCGCCCTCGCCCACGAATGCGTCGAGGAAGTCGCGGATGTTGAACAGGATGAGGGGCAAGACCAGGCTGACCAGGATCATGGCGACGAACGTGGTGATGCCGACGCCCAGCAATCGCTTGGATCGCAGCATCTGCAGCAGCTCCTTGCGAGCGACCTCGCGGGTCGCGTGCCACATCATGGGGCCTCCGTGACCTTGAGAAACACATCCTCTAGGCTCATGCGACTTCGCTCCACGCCGACCACCTTGCCGCCGGCGCCCACGGCGGCCGCCACCGCGGCGGCCAACGCCTTCTCGTCGGCGGCGAACTCGTACTTGTTGGCCGCCAAAATGGGGGCGACCCCCACAGCGGCTTGGATGGCGCTGGCTTGCTTCTTGGTGGGGTTGAGGACCTCAATCTTGGCCACGCCGGCGCTGCTGAATTGTTGACGCAGGTCCGCGACGCGGGCCACGGTGCGCAGTTTGCCGTGGTCCACGATGGCGACCCGTTGGCACACTTCCTCCACCTCGTGCAGCACGTGGCTGTTGAGGAAAATCGTGGTCCCGTCCTTGGCAAGGCCCTTGATCATTTGCCGCAGTTCGTAGGCGCCCTTGGGGTCGAGGCCGTTGGTGGGTTCGTCGAAGAAGATCAGATCCGGCCGATGCAGAATGGCCTGGCCAATGCAGATGCGTTGCTTCATGCCGTGGCTGTAGCCCTTGACTTTGCGCTCGGCGCGGCCCACCATGCCCACGAGCTCGACGACCTCCTGGACGCGGGCTTGTCGCTCCTCTTGTGCCATGCCCATGAGGCGGCCGTAGAAATCGAGGTGCTGCTCGCCGGTCAGGTTGGGGTAGAAGTCGTATTGGTCCGGCACGAGGCCGATGTGGGGGGCGGCGATGTGGGGCGTGTCGACGGTGTCGATGCCCATGACGCGCACGGTGCCGCGGTTGGGGCGCACGAAGCCGGTGACGCACTTGGTGAAGGTGGTCTTCCCCGCACCGTTGGGCCCCAGGAAACCGAACACCTCTCCTTTGCGGACCTCCAAGTCGATGCCATCCAAGGCCTGCACGTCGCCGTAGCGCTTGTGCAAATCGTGCACCTCGAGGACCGCCATGCCGAGGGCACGCACTGGGCGCCAGATAAGCAGCGCCCCATGCAAAACCCCTCAAGCTCCCGGCAGGTGGGCGCCGCATGCGCATCGCCTTCGACGACACCGACTCCCTGCAGGGTGGGTGCTCGACGGCCCTGGTGGCGCCCATGGTGGCGGCTTCCGGCGCGGCGCTGCGCGGCATGCCCCGCTTGGTCCGGCTCAACCCCAACGTGCCCCACAAGACCCGAGGCAACGCGGCCGTCTGCTTCGATTTGGTGCGCCCCGAAGGCCCCCGCGTGCAAGTGGGCCAATGGCAAGGCCAACCGGTCTTTGCCTACCCGGATGGCCCCCCGGCGGCCGTGGAACCCACGCGGTTGTGGCGGCGCCTAAAGGAATTGGCCGAAGCCGAAGCCGACCCAGGACTGGCGGCGTTGCTGGAATCGCCGAGCCCCGTCGTGTACGGGGAGGCCGTCACCGGCCACGTGGACGACGGCGCCCTGGAGACGTTGGTGCGCAGCATCGAGTCGCTTGGGGATGGCTCAATCTATGGTGGCCGTGGCCGCATCGGAGCCCTGGCCGCGGCGGCCTGGCCAGGCCCCGCCACCAGCCATGAACTCATCGCCTACCGCCGCGCGGACCGCATCGGCACCCCCCGCGACGTGGCCGACCTGGGGGACCTGGATGCATCCGGCGCCACCTTCCATTCATGGGACGCCGCGGCGGGAAACCAGTGCGTGCCCAACACCCCGTGCCCGGTCTTGGCGGGGCTGCGCGGCTTGGACCCCGAGCGCCTCCTGCAAGAGGGACTGCCGGCATTGCAAGCCGCATCGAAGGAACCAGTGGATGGCTGGATGCTGTTCTCGACCAACCAGGCCAGCGGCGACCACGTGGTCCCGGTCGGCCGGCTCGACGAATCCCCCGAGTGGGCGACGGTGCAAGTCGACGCCACCGTGCTGCGCGACCCCAAGGACCATCGCGGGGGCCGCGTCGTCGTCGGCATGGCGGACCGCATGGGGCAGGCATTCGATGCCATCGCGTTCGAACCGACCAAGGAGTTCCGCCGCACCATGCGGGCGCTCCGCCACGGAGACGAGGTCGCCGTGGTGGGCTCGCTGCGAGACGGAGCCATCCACGTGGAGAAGCTGCGGGTGGACAGCGTCGCGGACGTGCCCACCAAGGCGGAGAACCCTCGCTGCCCGCAATGCCTGCGCTCCATGAAGAGCAAAGGCACGGAGGCCGGTTACCGTTGCCCCGATGGGCACGGCTCCGCACCCGAGGAAGCCGCGGTGTGGCGCCTGGAGGACCGCAAGGTCCGTCCTGGGTGGTATGAAGTGCCCGTGCCGGCCCGTCGCCACCTGCACCGGCCACTGGTGTTTGGCGAGTCGCCGCTCTCATTGGATAATTGAGAACCGCGAGCAAAGCACCATGTCGCTGCACCTCCCTCTTGGGGTCTGCGCATGGGTAGTCACATCGTTGGGGAGCGTCGCTTCAGCCCGTATGGATCCATCCTGCAGCTTGCCTGTGGCCAACGCGCCGTGGGCGAGCCCGAGGGCCCGTTGTTCGGGGAAGGCCCCTTGTGCGCCACGTGCGCCGAAGTGGGCGGCGATGGGTTGTTGGTCGCCTAGAGGCGGCTCACATGCCCCAGAAGCGGTCGATCTTCCGCTTCACGGCCATGACCTCTTCGAGCACATCGCGCTCTTCCGGCTTGATGTTGCCCTCGTTCCATAGCCACTTGGCGTCGCTGCCGGGCATGTCCATGTAGAGCATGTCGCCCTCCTTGACCTGGCGGCCGATGGTGGGGCCGGGGACGCTGATGGCGACCTCGTCGCCCATCTTGGCGATCTTGATGGTGTCGCCATCCTTCTGGATGGAGCGGATGCGACCAATCTCGCGGCCATCCTCGCGGATGATGGCGCGGCCAGTGTGCAATTCACCGGCCAGGATGCGCACGCCGAACACGGCGGGGTCGCGTTGGCGGAAGCTGCAGCCTTCCAGGAAGCGGAACTTGCAGGGATGGACGCGGGTCTGGCGTTGGCTCGCATCCAGTTCTTCCTTCTTCTTCTGCAACCATTCCTGGTAGTCCTCCACCAGGCTGTAGATGACCTTGTCCGTGAAGACAGGGAGCTCCGATTCGTGCGCCTGCGACTCGACGCCGGGCAGCATCTTGACATTGAACCCAAGCACCACGCGGTAGAGGGGATCGGTCATGGCGGCGGCGCTCATCACGTCGCGCTTGCTGATGTCGCCCACGGCGGCGTTGCGGAT
>JBFKTF010000050.1:0-11734 GCA_041636435.1 Thermoplasmatota archaeon | reverse complement strand
GCTTGGCTGCTGAGCCGACTGGGCTTGCCTCGGCAAGCGGAGGCGTTTCTGGCGGCGGTGCTGATTTCTGCCCATTACGTGGGGCGGGACGCGCAACGCATCGTGGAGGCCCAGCAAGCGGCCGGTGCGTGGCCGGATGGGCGCGTCGCTCGTGCCCGCGCCGCCGCCCGCTTGTTGCCCTTGATGCTGGTGGCGGCCCACGACCGGGCCTTGCGGCGGCGGGATGCCTTGCAGATTGCGGGGCACCCGGTGGGGCCGCGGTTTGCGCCCATCGTCGCCGTGACCGCCCTGGCCGCCGCGGGGCGCTTGGCGTTCGTGGCGTTGCCCAATGTGTCGTTGACGTTCGTCATCGTCTTTGCTGGCGGCGTGGCGTTTGGCGGCCGCGTCGGGGCATGGAGTGGCTTCTGGGCGATGCTGCTGACGGACCTGATGCTCTCGGGCCTGGCCCCACAAGGCTTGGTCAACATTCCAGCCACGGTACTCCTGGGGGCTGCGGGCGGTTGGTTCCGCGCCGATGGCCGGGCGGATTCCATCGTGGCCGCCGCGGCGATCGGCGTCTTGGGCACCATGGCATGGTCCGTCGCCACCGACGCCATCAGTTGGCTCGTGGTGGCCGAGAACCGCCAAAGCGTCGAACGCCTGTGGGTGGGCATGGTGGCCGGCTTGGCGTTCAACGTGGTGCCGGCCATCGTCAACGGCGTGTTGTTCGCCGCAGCCATTGGGCCCGTGGATCGGGCCTTCAGGGCGCTACGAGCGCCTGCATGACCAAGACGTCCGCCGTGGCCCAGGCGCTGGGTTGACCCGCGTGGGGCCATCGTCCATCGTCGCCTTGCTGTGCATCAATCCAGGCATGGGTCTCGGCTGGAACCTCCAGCGTCGCGGCATGGAGGCCGATGGCGGCCCAGGCGGTGGCTTGGACGTTCTGGCCGACGACGGGATCGGTGAACGGGCCGTCGTCGTGGTGCTGCATCAGAAACGAGCCGGCGGGCTCGATGATGTCGTCGGGCACGCCGCCGGTCGTCTCGAGGGCCCATAGGGCGAATGCGGTGCATTCGAGGCTGGGTGCTCCGCCGCAGCCCCAGGCGACGCCGCCATCCAGGGATTGGACACGGGCCAAGAGATCGGCCCGCAGACCGCTGGCGTCGAGGCCGGCGGCGTGCATGGCCAGCATCTGGAAACTGATGGCCGCGTCGTTGCTGCTGTTCTGGAGGCGCGGCACGTTGTCCAACAAGCGTTGCTGCAATGCGTGGTGCGTCGTGTTGTCGGGGCCGTGGCCACCCACGTACGTGGCATGGATGGCGCGGAGCCCCGTGATTGGGTCGTCGTCGGCCGGGGGGATGGCCACCGGGTTCGCTTGCCGGCTCCAATGCTCCGCGTCACCCCAATCGTGCAGACGGAAGGCAAGCAACGCTTCGGGGCTGCGCCATTGGCTGTCATCCAACGCCTGCAACGCACGGTCTTGGGCGCTGCGTTGAGGGGGCTCCGCTTCATCCCAGAGGATGAGGAGGCCCCCGCCGATGAGCACGACCAAGAAAATCGTCAGACCACGCTGCACGGGCGCTCGACCCGGGGGCCCGTGAAAACTGATTTGCAGGCGCGGCCCGTGGCATCGGCATGGATGCACGGGGCGCGTTGCGTGAACGGGGCCGTTGGACGAAGGCCACCATCGTGTCGATGCTGGTGCAAACGCCCGGCATCAGCCGCAGCGCCATCGCCCGCGACCTGGGCTTGACCGTGCAGGCCGTATCGGTGCAAGTGCAGGAACTCATCGAGGCTGGAGCGGTCGTGGACGAGGATGGCCTGCGACCCACACCCCAAGGAATCGATGCCTTGCAACACGACGCCGACGCCCTGCGCGCTGCGGCCGGAGCGCTTGGCCAACCGTTGGCCACCATGGACGTCATCAGCGCCGTGGCCGCCCGCGACGTCACCACAGGCGCCACCGTCGGGTTGTGGATGCGCGACGGCGACCTGGTGGCGGACCCAGACGACGTGGGGCCCAGCCGTGGCGTGGCCCAGGCCGCCGCCGCAGCCGGACACGAAGTGCTGGTGCAGGCACCGCAAGGCATCACAGAGCATCGGCCAGGCCGCGTTCAGGTCGTCGTCGTACCCGAGCCCCGCGACGGTGGCATCGCGGCCGCAGCGAAGTTGCCCCGTTGGGATGGCCTCGTGGCCGCCCTGGGGACCGGCGCCGGCATCCTGGCACGCCAATTGGGCCGCTTGGACATCCCATTCGCCGGAGCCGAGGGGGCGCTCGATGCCGCGCGTCGGGGCTTGGACGTGCGCCTCCTAGTCAGCGCCGATCGGCTACCGCAAGCGATGCAAGTGTTGGAGCGCGCCGGCGTGTCGGTGCGCATCGTGGAAGCAAGGAAGGAAGGGAAGAGGTAGGGGAGTCATTCAACTTCCGCACGTCCGGCAGCCCCCAAGCGGGCAGCCATCACCATGGTAGCTTCGCCTACGGCTCAGCTACCACAGGCCATGCAGTCCTCAGGGTTGTCGATGCTGCAGGCGAGTTGCTCGTCCGCGGTCATCTCCTGGGCTGCTTGCTTGCTGGCGCGTTCCTTCTCCGCATCGACGGTGAACTTGAGCGCCTGCGTGGCGGCCTGCGTGCGCAGGTAGTACATGCCGGTCTTCAGGCCCTTGCGCCAGGCGTGGAAGTGCATGCTCGTGAGCTTGGCGTAGTTGGGCTCCGTGACGTGCAGATTCAGGCTCTGGCTCTGGTCGATGAAGGCACCGCGGTCGGCGGCCATGTCGATGACCTTGCGCTGCTTGATTTCCCAGACGGTCTTGTAGCGCATGCGGATCTCTTCGGGAATCGTGGCGACGTGCTGGATGGAGCCGTTGCCCATCACGATCTGGTCCTTGATGTCCTCGTTCCACATGCCGACCTCGATGAGGTCCTTCACCAGGTGCTTGTTGATCACCACGAACTCACCGCTCAGGGTGCGGCGGGTGTAGAGGTTGCTGGTGAAGGGCTCGAAGCACTCGTTGTTGCCAAGGATTTGGCTGGTGCTGGCGGTGGGCATCGGCGCCAGGAGCAGGCTGTTGCGCAGGCCGTCCTGCATGATGTCCTTCTTCAGCGCGTCCCAGTCCCAGCGACCGGAGTCGGGCTTGACGCCCCAGAAGTCGAACTGCAGGATGCCTTCGCTGGCGGGGCTGCCTTCGAAGGTGCTGTAGGGACCCTGTTCCTTGCTCAGGTCGTTGCTGGCCTTGAGCGCGGCGTAGTAGATGGTCTCGAAGATGTCCTTGTTGAGCTGGGTTGCCTCGTCGGATTCGAAGGGCATCTTCAGCATCGCGAAGGTGTCGGCCAAGCCCTGGACACCGAGCCCGATGGGGCGGTGCTTGAGGTTGCTGTTCTTGGCTTCGGGGACCGGGTAGTAGTTGAGGTCGATGACCTTGTTGAGGTTCCGCGTGGCGTGGTAGACGACGTTGAACAGACCGTCGTGGTCGTACGTGCCGGCCTCGCGGTCGGCGAACTTGGGCAGCGCGATGGAGGCCAGGTTGCACACCGCGACTTCGTCGGGGTTGGTGTGCTCGACGATTTCCGTGCAGAGGTTGCTGCTGCGGATGATGCCGATGTTCTTCTGCTGGCTCTTCTTGTTCACGTTGTCCTTGTAGAGCATGTAGGGCGTGCCCGTCTCCACTTGGCTCTCGATGATCGCTTCCCAGAGCTTGCGGGCCTTGATGGTCTGGCGGCCCTTGCCCTGCGCCTCGTACTTCGTGTAGAGGGCCTCAAATTCGTCGCCGTAGACCTCGTCCAGGCCGGGGCATTCGTCGGGGCACATCAGCGTCCAGTCGCCGTCTTCTTCGACGCGCTTCATGAACAGGTCGCAGATCCAGAGGGCGTAGAACAGGTCCCGGGCGCGCATCTCTTCGGCGCCGTGGTTCTTGCGCAGATCCAGGAAGTCGAAGATGTCGGCGTGCCAGGGCTCCAAGTAGACCGCGAGGGCACCCTTGCGCTTGCCGCCGCCTTGGTCCACGTAGCGGACGGTGTTGTTGAAGACACGCAGCATGGGCACGAGGCCGTTGCTGCTGCCGTTGGTGCCACGAATGTACGCGCCCTTGGCGCGGACCTTGTGGATGGCCAGACCCAAGCCGCCAGCGGACTTGCTGATCATCGCGGCTTGCTTGAGGGTGTCGTAGATGCCTTCCAGCGAGTCGTCCTTGGTGTCGAGCAGGAAGCAGCTGCTCATCTGGGACTTGCGGGTGCCGGCGTTGAAGAGCGTCGGCGTGGCGTGGGTGAAGAAGCCCTGCGACATCAGCTCGTAGGTCTCCAGGGCCGAGTCGAGGTCCTCCTTGTGGATGCCGACGGAGACGCGCATCAGCATCTGCTGGGGGCGTTCCGCAATCTGGCCGTCGATCTTGAGCAAGTAGCTGCGCTCGAGGGTCTTGAAGCCGAAGAAGTCGTACTCGTAGTCGCGCTCGTAGCGGACCGCGGCATCGAGGCGGTCCTTGTTGTTCATGATGATCTCGTAGACGTCGTCGGCGATGAGAGGGGCCGGCTTGTCGGTCTTGGGATCGATGTAGTGGTACAGCTTGTCGATGGTCTCCGAGAAGTTCGGGGACGTCGACTTGTGCAGGTCGTTGACGCTGATGCGGGCGGCGAGCTTGCCGTAGTCGGGGTGGGTGGTCATCAGGCTGGCGGCGGTCTCCGCGGCCAACTGGTCCAGCTGCTTGGTGCTGATGCCGTCGGCCATGCCCTCGATGACCTTCTTGGTCACCTCGGCTGGGTCGACGGATTCATGCAGCCCGTAGCGCAAATCCTTGATCCGGTCCAGGATCTTGTCGAACCGGACCTCTTCTCGCTCACCTTTCCTGTTGACGACCGTCATTCCCATGTGATTCCCTCGTTAGCTGAAGCTGGGCACAGAACCCGCGCAGACACGTCTGCGGTGCATTGTGCATCCCGTAGAGATTTGCCAACACGGTGTCGCATATACGTTCTGTGGCGCATGCCGTACAAGTTCACGCGCAACAGGGGTCGGAGGGGCTGCATCGGCAGGACTCCTTCGGGTCTCGGCAACTCAAATTGCTTGCGCTGCCGGCTGAAACCACGCATCCCTGCCGGTTCCACGATTGATGGGGCCGATAGAATCGAGGCCAACGCCTGTCCGAATCCAGCCACCCCCGAGGCATCGCGAAGTGGTGCCAGTGGATGCCGCATCGGTGATGCCGATCTAGACGGGTGCCGCGACCGACCCTGGCCGATGCACGGCCAGGCTAGAAGTCCTCGTCGAGAGCGAAGCGACTCTGCTTGACTTCCTTGTCCTGGTCCTTGGTGCCCGCCATGACGCCCGCCTTCTGGTAGTCGCCGACGCGCTTTTCGAAGAAGTTCGTCTTGCCTTGGAGACTGATCATCTCCATCCAGGGGAACGGATTCTTCGTTTCGTACATCTTGCCGTGCCCGAGCATGTTGAGCAGGCGATCGGCGACGAATTCGATGTAGTCGCTCATCAGCTTGGAGTTCATGCCGATGAGATCCACCGGGATGGCTTCGGTGATGAATTCCTTCTCGATTTCGACGGCGTCGGCAATCATCCGGCGCACGGCGACTTCGCTGGCGGGGTTGCGCAGCTTGCTGCTCAGCAACGCGGCGAACTCGCAGTGCAAGCCTTCGTCGCGGCTGATGAGCTCGTTGCTGAAGGTGAAGCCGGGCATGAGGCCGCGCTTCTTGAGCCAGAAAATGGCGCAGAACGAGCCGGAGAAGAAGATGCCCTCCACGGCGGCAAACGCCACGAGGCGTTCGGCGAACGTGGCGCGCTTCTGGCTGAGCCACTTCATGGCCCAGTCGGCCTTCTTCTTGACCGCCGGGATGTTGTCAATGGCGTGGAACAGGTAGTCCTGTTCCTTCTTGTCCTTGATGTAGGTGTCAATCATGAGGGAGTACGTTTCCGCGTGGATGTTCTCCATCATGATTTGGAAACCGTAGAAGCAGCGGGCTTCGGGCCACTGGACTTCCTTGGTGAAGTTGATTGCGAGGTTTTCGAGAACGATGCCGTCGCTGGCAGCGAAGAACGCCAGGACGTGTTTGATGAAGTGGCGTTCGTCGTCGTTGAGGTTGGCCCAATCCTTGATGTCCTGATCCAAGTCGATTTCTTCGGCGGTCCAGAAGGAGGCTTCCTCCTTCTTGTACATCTCCCAGATGTCGTGGTGCTTGATGGGGAACAGCACGAAGCGATCCTTGTTGGGCTTGAGCAGCGGTTCTTCCTCGGGCGTGAAGACCTGATGGTGCTCTTGCCGAGCAAGCGCGTCGTCGGACTGCCGCAGGGTCACGTCGTCCGCCGAGGACGCATCCGTCTTGGCCGCTTCGGCCGCCTGGGTGGACTCACCCTCGCTGACATGTTCAGCCGCTACTCGCTCCATGTGCATCCCGCAAACCGAACGATGGACGCATCCATGTAAACGCTTGCCGAAAACGGCGTTCCAAAGGTCCCATGCGAAGCAGGGGTTCGCTGCATTTTCCCACCTAGCTCACGCTCGAGCAGGCACAGACCCAGTCGGCAGGGGTTCAGCTGGTCGGCTTGCTGCTGACCGCGCCCTTGTGGTAGGATGGAGGCAGCAAGTTGGGGATGCCGTCCTCGATGGGGTAGGCGAACCCACACTTCGTGCAGGTCAGCGTCCCGTCGACCACGTCGCCGTGGTCGTCGAGCTTCTTGGCATCCAAGTCCAGCTTGGCCTTGTCCTCGGGGCAGCAGACGATGTCGATCAGGTCCTTACGCATCGACGACCTCGTGGTACTCTTGCAGGCTGCGCACGGGGAAGCGGCCCTTGACGGCGCGCTTGGCGACGATGGCGGACACCGCGGCCTCGGCGGCTTCGATGGTGGCCAGGAAGGGCACTTCGCCTTCGACGGCGGCGCGGCGCATCTGGTATCCATCGCGCTTTTGCGGGGATTCCATCGCTTCGCCCGGCGTGTTGATGATGAGCTGAATGCCCTTGGTCTTGATCAAATCGATCGCGTCGGGGCTCTTCTTCTCCGAGAGCTTGTAGACCGTGGTCACGTCGAGGCCAGCGTCGCCAAGATCGGCGGCGGTGCCTTCGGTGGCGACGAGGTTGAAGCCAAGAGCCGCCAGGCGGCGCGCGATGTCGAGCACGCGGGGGCGGTCCTGCTTGGCGACGCTGACGAACACCGTGCCTTCCATGGGCAGCGGGTTCATGGCGCCCTCCATGGCCTTGGCGTACGCCGTGGGGTAATCGTCGGCGATGCCCATGACCTCGCCAGTGGACTTCATCTCGGGGCCCAGGACGGCGTCGACGCCGGGGAGCTTGAGGAAGGGGAACACGGGGGCCTTGACGGCGACGTGCTTGAGGCGCGGGGCGCGGTGGTCGCCGCCGTAGCCGAGTTCCTGCAGGGTCTTGCCCAGGGCGACCTTGGCGGCCAGCTTGGCCAGCGGGATGCCGGTCGCCTTGGCGACGTAGGGCACCGTCCGGCTGCTGCGGGGGTTGGCCTCGATGATGTAGATGTCGCCTCCCTTGACGGCGAACTGGATGTTGATGAGGCCCCGGGTGCCGAGGGCCAGGGCGATGTCGCGGGTGTGGGCCGCGATGCGATCCTGGATGTCGATGGGGAGATTCTGTGGCGGAATGACCGTCGTGGAATCACCGCTGTGCACGCCGGCTTCTTCGACGTGTTCCATGATGGCGCCCACCAGAACGTCCTTGCCGTCGCAGACGGCGTCGACGTCGACCTCGATGGCGCGGTGCAGGAAGCGGTCGACGAGCAAGGGGTGTTGCTTGCTGACCTTCACGGCGTCGCGCACGTAGTCGCGCAGTTCCTCTTCGTTGTGGACCGTCATCATGGCGCGGCCACCCAAGACGTAGCTGGGGCGCACGAGCACCGGGTAGCCGATGCGGGTGGCGATCTCGACCGCTTCTTCGTCGCTGAAGGCGATGCCCGCTTCGGGTTGCTTGACCCCGAGCTTGGCCATGAGTTGGTTGAACTTGTCGCGGTCCTCGGCCAAATCAATGGCGTCGGGCAGCGTGCCGATGATCTCTGCGTGCAAGTCGTCGCGGGCCGCGAGGGCGGCTTGCAGGGGCAAGGCGAGGTTGATGGCGGTCTGACCGCCAAACTGCACCAGGACGCCATCGGGTTGCTCCCGTTCGATGACGTGCATGACGTCTTCGAGGGTGAGCGGGTCGAAGTAGAGGCGGTCGCTGGTGTCGAAGTCCGTGCTGACGGTCTCCGGGTTGTTGTTGAGGATGATGGCGGCGCAGCCTTCCTCGCGGATGGCCCAAGCGGCGTGGACGCAGCAGTAGTCGAACTCGATGCCTTGCCCGATGCGGATGGGGCCACTGCCCAGCACCAAGATGCGGCGGCGGCGGTCGCCGTCCTTGTCGGCCGGGAGGCCGGCGTCGGCGTCCACGGGGTCGTACGTGGAGTAGTAGTACGGGGTCTTGGCCTCGAACTCGGCAGCGCACGTGTCGACCATCTTGTAGTCGGGGGCGATGCCGGCGGTGACGCGCATGGCCTTGACGTCGGACTCGGTCTTGCCGAGCTTGCGGGCCAAGGCGCTGTCGCTGTGGCCCAAGCGCTTGGCGGCGGCCAAGACCTTGACGTCCTCGGGGGCGGCGACGACCGCGGCTTCGGCCTCGAGGGCGTTGCGCATCTTGTGCAGGAAGAATGGCAGGTACCCGGACTCGTTGTGGATTTCCTGGATGTCCCAGCCGCGGCGGACCGCTTCGGCGACGGCCCACAGGCGCAGGTGGGTGGCGACGCGGAGGCGTTCGCGCAATTCGTCGTCGTCCCACTCTTCGGGCGCGTCGAAGGAATCGGAGTCCACTTCGAGGCTGCGGATGGCCTTGAGTAGGCTCTCCTCGATGTTGCGGCCGATGCTCATCACTTCACCCGTCGACTTCATCTGGGTGCCGAGGCGGGGGTCGACGGTGCGGAACTTGTCAAAGGGCCAGCGCGGAATCTTCGTGATGACGTAGTCCAGCGTGGGCTCGAATGCGGCGACGGTCTTGCCGGTGATGGCGTTGGGAATCTCGTCCAGCGTCATGCCCAAGGCAATCTTGGTGGCGACGCGGGCGATGGGGTAACCGGTCGCCTTGCTGGCCAGGGCCGAGCTGCGGCTGACGCGGGGGTTGACCTCGATGACACGGTATTGGCCCGTGGCGTGGTCGATGGCGAACTGGACATTGCAGCCACCTTCGATTTTCAGGGCACGGATGCACCGGATGGCGGCCGACCGCAGCATCTGGTGGTCGCGGTCGGAGAGAGTCTGCCCAGGAGCGACGACGATGGACTCGCCGGTGTGGACACCCATGGGGTCCAGGTTCTCCATGTTGCAGATCGTGATGCAGTTGTCGACGTGGTCGCGCACCACTTCGTATTCGTATTCGCGCCAGCCCAGCAGGCTTTCCTCGATGAGGACCTGGTTGATGCGACTGTAGGCAAGGCCCTTGGCGGCGACTTCCTTCAATTCCTCGCGGCTGTGGGCGACGCCGCCACCAAGGCCACCGAGGGTGTAGGCGGGGCGAATCAGGACCGGGTAGCGGCCAATTTCTTCCTCGGCGATGCGGACGCATTCTTCGACGGTCTCGGCGACCATCGCCAGGGCGACCGGTTCGCCGATGTCGATCATGACTTGCTTGAACAAGTCGCGGTCCTCGGCGTCGGCGATGGCGGTGAGTGGGGTGCCCAGCAGCTTGACGCCGTATTGGTCCAAGACGCCGCGTTCGGCGAGTTCCGAGACCAAGTTCAGCGCCGTCTGGCCACCCATCCCAGCCAGGACCCCATCGGGGCGCTCCTTGGCGATGATGTTGGTCAAGGAGTCCGGCGTGAGCGGCTCGCAGTACACCGCCTCAGCCATCTCGACATCCGTCTGGATGGTGGCGGGGTTGCTGTTGACGAGAATGACCTCGTAGCCCTCCTCACGGGCAGACTGGCAAGCCTGGCTACCGGAGAAGTCGAATTCCGCAGCCTGACCAATCTGGATGGGTCCGCTGCCGATGATGAGGATGCGCTTGACGTCGGTTCGCTTGGGCATTCAAATGGCTCCCAGGCGGCCAAGGGGGACCTCGACCTGGCGGGCCACCCTGGGGTGGTTGAAAAAGGGGCCGGAGCCCCGCACCTTGACACGACGACCATTTTATGCGAGCCCCTGGATGCCTCGCCCATGTCGAAGCACCGCCCCGGCGTTGCAATCTTGCTGATTGCCGCGTTGTCCCTTCCTGCAATTAGTATGGGTGCACAGGCTGCAACGTTTGGCACCGCGCCGACAATGTCTGCCGCGAGCCTGGAAGCAGGTGCAAGCACGACGTACACCGTTGGCATGACGCTTGGAGCGGATTGGCCAGCCAACGGGAAACTAGCCATCCAATTCCCGAGCGGATACGATGCATCTGGGGCAGCGGCGGGCACGATTTCTACCTGCCAGACGGGAGCACCGGGCACGTACACAATTACCAGTGCGGCGGCGACGTTCGTCGAACTGACGCGCTCGGGCGGTGGTACATGCACGATTGGGGCTGCCAGCCTGACAATCCTCACCATTGGCAACCCGACCAGCGCCGAAGCAACGGGCACGTTCTCCATCACGACCCAAGACAGCGTCGGAACCGAAATCGAGACCGGCTCCGCCTCCGGCGTCACCATCACCCCCGGCCCCGCCAACAAACTCACGTTCACGACGCAACCCACGGACACCACCGTGGGCGGCACCCTGAACTCCTTGCAGGTCACGGTCCAGGATCAATATGGCAACACGGCCACCGATGCGACGCAAACGGTGGCCATCACCGGATTGACCTTGGTTGGCACAACGGAGAAGACCCCAACAAGCGGCGCAGTGACATTCACCAGCCTCCAGGTACCCACGACGGCGACCACGGGTGCGCAGCTGACTGCATCGGCCACCGGCCTGACGTCGACGACCAGCACGACGTTCGACGTGCTCGCGGACGTGGCAAACAAGTTGGCCTGGAATGTGCAGCCGACGCACACGACGGTCGGCGGGACCTTGAACGCCATTGAGGTGCTCATCCAAGACACACACGGCAACACGGTCGCCACCGCGACCAACACGGTGGCCATCACGGGCTACGCGTTTGCCAGCGGCACCACTTCGAAGGCCGCGACGAGCGGCGCGGTCACGTTCGACAACCTGGTCGTGCAGACCACGGCATCGACGGGCCACGCCTTGACGGCCACGTCGTCTGGATTGACTTCCACGCCCGCGAGTTCAACCTTCAATGTCCCCACCGGCGCGGCCACCACCTTGTTCTGGCAAAGCCAGCCGACGAACACCCAGGTCTCCGCCACGTTGACCACAT
Organism: Thermoplasmatota archaeon; assembly: GCA_041636435.1. Lineage (GTDB taxonomy): Archaea > Thermoplasmatota > E2 > JACPAO01 > JAHFTW01 > JBFGSX01. The sequence continues at coordinate 460 of JBFKTF010000050.1, read as the reverse complement.
TCAAGTTGGCCGTGGCCGACACCTACGGCAACATCGTCACGGGCCACTCCGCCGCGGTCACCATCAGCGGCCTGGCCTTTGCGGGCGGCACCACCACGCAACCATTGGTCAGCGGCGTGGCGACCTTCAATGACCTCGTGGCGCCCGCCACGGCCAGCACCGGCAACACGCTGGCAGCCACCACCGGGGCCTTGAACGCGGTGGCCAGCAATCCGTTTGCCATCACGGCAGCGCCCAGCAGTGGCAGCTCGGGCGGAAGCAGCGGCGGAACCCCCACCGCCTCGGGGGCCCGCACGGGTTCCGAGGGCGCCACCTCCACGGAGAGCAAGGAGAGCCACGAACTGACGTTCTCGGGCAACCGCGGCGTCAAAAAGATCGCCGTCGAGATGGATGGTGCATCCTCCGTTGGCTTCAATGTGGATGTGCAAGCCAAGGACGTCACGGACCTGCCAGCGGGTGC
>JBFKTF010000049.1:0-11767 GCA_041636435.1 Thermoplasmatota archaeon | reverse complement strand
GATGTCGTTCTCGCGTGCGCTGAGCCGCTCGGGCAGCGTCTCGTACCATTCGAGTGCCTTGGTGACGGAGAGCCGCGTGGAGCTGGTGATGGATTCGCCATCCACCGAGACCGCCAGGACTTCGGGCTTCAAGCGCAGACCGCGGCAGCCGCTGCAGTCCCGTTCGGCCATGAAGCCCCGGATGCGTTCCTTGGCGCGGTCCGAGTCGGATTCCGTCAAGAGGCGCGTCAGCCGAGCGGCGATGCCTTCCCACGTCGATTCGCCGCTCCAACTGCCGTACTTGACCTTGGTCGATTCCGGAGCACCCCACAGGACGATTTCCTTGTGGGCTTGGGGCAGGTCGTGCCAGCGGGCGCTCAGGTCGATGTTGTACTGCTTGGCGACTTGGCGCAACCAACGCCCCATCCAGGACTTGAAGATGAACACCTCGTGATGGAAGGCGCCCTTGTCAATGGACTTGAGCGGGTCCTTGATGATCTTCTCTTCGTCCGGCTCCAAGCTGGCGCCCAGGCCACTGCACTTGGGGCAGGCGCCTTGGGGTGCGTTGAAACTGAACATGCGGGGCGTCAATTCCGGCAGCACCGCGCCGTGCTCGGGGCAGCCCCAGGCCTCGGAGTAGAGTTTCTCGTCGCCGTCGGGGACGCTGATGCTGACCAAGCCTTCGGCGATGCCGAAGCTGGTCTCGATGGCGTCCGCCAAACGCTCGCGGAGTTCCGGTTCCTCGGCCTTGACCACGAGGCGGTCGACGACGACCTCAATGGTGTGGCGCAGCTTGCGGTCGAGTTCCCACTTGTCGGACACCTCGCCCATGGTGCCATCGACGCGGACGCGCACGAAGCCCTGGGCTTGCAGGTCCTTGAACAACTTCTGGTACTCGCCCTTGCGGTCCCGCACCACGGGCGCCAAGATCTGCAACTTGGTTCCTTCGCCCAGTTGCATGGTCTCGTCCACAATCTGGTCGACGCCCATCTTGCCGATGGTGCGGTCGCAGATGTGGCAGTGGGGCGTGCCCACGTGCGCCCACAACAAGCGCAGGTAGTCGTAGATCTCCGTGGTCGTGCCGACCGTCGAACGGGGGTTGCGGCTCGTGGTCTTCTGGTCGATGGAGATGGCCGGGCTCAGCCCCTCGATGTGGTCCACTTCGGGCTTTTTCATCTGGCCCAAGAACTGACGCGCGTAGGCGGATAGGGACTCCACGTAGCGGCGCTGGCCCTCGGCGTAGATGGTGTCGAAGGCGAGGCTGGACTTGCCGCTGCCCGAGAGGCCCGTGACGACGGTGAGCGTCCCGCGAGGGATCTGGACGTCGATGTCCTTCAGGTTGTGCTCTCGTGCACCCTTGACGATGATGGAGTCGGCCATGGTCGAAGCGGAGGAGCCCCTCCTAGTGGTTCCAGCCGACTCCCGGCTTCGGTTTAGGACTTGGGGCGGGGGCAAGTGAAACTGGCCCGTTCCACTCCCGAGGACGCGCCCCGCGGGGCCTCCGAAGCGCCGCACCCGTGCAGGTCATCAAGCCGCCCGCCATGGACACGGCATGGACAAGGACAAGGTCATCGGAATCGTGCTGCTCGTGCTGGGCATCCTGTTCGTCGTCGGCTTCATTGACATCCCCTACCTGGACGAGCTGGTCGCCGTCGCGGCCCTCGTGGCGGGCGTGCTGGTGCTCATCCACAAACTGCGCGGGCCGCAGTGGCTCGGCATCACGCTCATCGTCGTCGGGGCCCTCATGCTCGTCACTCCTTGGCTGTCGTTCCTGGCAGGCACCATCGCCGCGCTGCTCAACCTCGCCATCGGCGTGGTGCTCATCGTGCTCGGCGTCCTGCGATTGAAGTAGCACCCTTCAAGTCCCCCAGATGCTCGGCCCCGCCATGGCCAAGGCAGACGCAGGAGACACCATCGTCGGCGCCGCCCTGATTGGCCTGGCCATCGTCATGACCCTCGGCCTGGTGGGCGTGCCGTTCATGCTGTGGATTGGCGCACTTCTGCTCATCGTCGCGGGCGTCCTGATGGTCCGCGGCGACCTGGGCGCCAACGCCACGGTCGGCTGGCTCCTTGTCCTGGCGGGGCCGGTGGTCTTCATCCTGCCCGGGTTCTTCCCCATGCTGAGCATGACGCTGCCGCTCGTCATCGCGCTCGGATTGTGGGGTCTGGGTGGCACCAAGCTGTTCGCGCTTTGGTGATCAAAGATCGTCCAATAGGTGCCCCATGCGCTCCTTCTTGGCCTCCAAGTAGCGCCGGTTGTCCTCCGTCACGTCCGTGGCGTGCGGGACCCGCTCCTTGATCTGGAAACCCAAGTGCTCCAATGCCTTGACCTTGTCCGGGTTGTTGGTGAGCAAGCGCACGCTCTCCACGCCCAAGTCCTTGAGCATGTCGCGGGCTGCCTCATACGAACGGGCGTCCACGGGGTGCCCCAACTCCAAGTTGGCGTCCACCGTGTCCAGGCCCTGGTCCTGCAACTCGTAGGCCGCAATCTTGTCAATCAAGCCAATGCCGCGGCCCTCTTGGCGCAAGTACAGCACGATGCCGCGGCCCTCGTGGGCGATGCGACGCAACGCGGCATGCAGCTGGGGCCCACAATCGCAGCGCTCGCTGCCAAAGATGTCGCCCGTCAAGCACTCCGAATGGATGCGCGTCAACACGCCCTCATGGCCTTGCACGTCCCCGGCCACGATGGCCGCGTGCTCTTTGCCCGTTGGAATGTCCCGGTAAGCGACGATGCGGAACTCACCCCATTGCGTCGGCAAGCGCGCCTCCGCGCCGCGCACCGCGATGACCGGGTAAGCTCCCATGCTGCGGCGACCGGGGCACGTATGAAAGCGGTTCGCCAGAACGACGGCCTTTTGCACAGCGCCTCGGTCGCCCGCCGATGAGTGGCCACGCGCCCGACGGTCTCAAGGCGAAGGTGCTGGCCAAGGTCGAGGAAGTCTCGCCGCCCCTGCACAAGTTCCTGACCCGGGACGACAAACCGTTCCCACTCATCCGCGAGGTCCTGGGCATCGCGGTGTTCCTGATGTTGCTGGCCTCCGTGTTGTGGGGCGTCACGGGGCAACCATTCCTGCAGGAGAGCCCCGTCGTGGTCGTCGAATCCGAATCGATGATGCATTGCAGCCCCCCATTCGCCAGCCCCGGCCGGGATTGCAGCCGCGCCGACGGGGTCGGATATGGTCGCGTGGGCACGATCGACCCCGGCGACTTGATTCTCGTCTTCGACGCCGAATCCCGGGACGACATCCAGACCTGGGCCGACGCCGTGGGCGACTGCAGCCCCACCACGGGCTACCTGGATTGCGCCTGCGACGGACGCGAGGGACACGGCGCCTGCGGCGACGTCATCATCTTCACCAAGAGCCACGCCCAGCGCACCGGCGACACCACACCCATCATCCACCGCGCCATGCTCTACTTGGAGATCCACGGCGGCGACCGGTTCAGCATCGACCTGCCCGAATCCTGGGGCTGCAGCGACCTGCGCAACGTGCCCTTGGCCGACTTGCAATCCCCCTGCCTGGGCCGACTTGGATTTGGCAACCTGCACGAAAAGCACAGCCAGTTCGCCGGCCTGGGCCCCGAGGCCAGTGGCTTCCTGACACGGGGCGACAACAACGACGCCCCCGACCAAATCGGCCTCATCGAACCCTTGCCCGTGCGCCCCGACCTGGTGTTGGGCAAGGCGCGCGGCGAAATCCCCTGGATTGGCCTCGTGAAGCTCTTCGTGAGCGACTTGGGCGCCGGTACCCAGAACTTCGCCCGTGCCCCCGGCGACGTCAAGGTCCTGATGTGGCTGAGCCTCGGCGCCATCATCCTGGCACCGGCCGGCTTCGAGCGCCTACAAAAGTGGCGCCAACAACGCGCCGAATAGAACGGCGCGGCGAAGAAAGGGAAGAGGGAGAGCGAACGCCTCAGATGAGGCGGTTCTGGACCTTGGGTCGGAACTCGACCACCGAGCGGATGGCCTCGTCCTCGGCCAGCACGTTGCGGGTCGATTCGATGGGGCAGCTCATCTGAATCTCGCGGGTGCGGCCGTAGCGGCCCTTGCTGATGACGCGGGCCGTGAAGATGCCCAGCATGTCCAGCTCCGAGATGAGGTCCGTGATGCGGCGCTGCGTCAGGATGTCGCAACCGGTCTGCTTGCACAGATCCTTGTAGATCGCGAAGACCTCGCCCGTGGTGAGCGTGTGGACGCCCTGCTCGCGGTTGGATTCCTCGCCGAGGATCGTCGCCAGCAAGACCAGCTTGCTCTGCGTGGGCAGGGTGCGGACCACCTCGCTGATGCGGTCGATCTCAATCTTGTTCTGCGCCATGCGGACATGGGCTTCGACGACGGTGCCTTGGCGTTCGCGTTCGCACAATTCCGCGGCGACGCGCAGCAAGTCCAACGCGCGGCGGGCATCGCCGTGCTCACGGGCCGCCAGGGCGGCACACAACGGAATGACGCCGTCGTCCAGGACGCCTTCCTTCAAGGCCATCTCGGCGCGCTGGCCCAGGATGTCCTGGAGCTGCTCGGCGTCGTAGGGCGCGAAAATCATGCTCTCTTCGCCGAGGCTGCTCTTGACGCGGGGGTCCAAGAATTCCGTGAACTTCAGGTCGTTGCTGATGCCGATGACGCTGACCTTGTTGTTGAGCAGGTCGCTGTTGATGCGGGTCAACGTGTAGAGGACCTCGTCGCCCTTCAGTTTGTCCACCTCGTCGAGCACGATGATGGTGACCTCGCCTTCCTTGCGGGTCGGGTCCTTGACCCAGCGTTCGTCGTCGTTCTTGGTGTGGCCATCGACGTAGCGGCGCAATGCGTCGTACACTTCGTCGGTGGGCCAACCGGTGAATGGAATGCGGTGACTCCACTTGTCCGCCGGCACGAATGCGTTGGCGATGTTCTGGAGCACACGGTACTGCGTGTCCACGACCTCGCAGTTGATGTAGATCAGGTTGACGCGCTTGCCAAGTTCCTGGCCCTTGTTGCTGAGCTCCTTGCCGACGTACTTCACACAGGCAGTCTTGCCCGTGCCGGTCTTGCCGTAAATGAAGACGTTGCTCGGAGTGTCGCCCCGCAGCGCCGGCACCAGGATCGCGCCCAGTTGGCGGATCTCGGAGTCACGGTGCGGCAGGTCGTCTGGCGTGTAGGAGGATCGCATGACCTCCTTGTTGCGGAACAGGGGCTCGACTTCGAGCAACTGTCCAAATAGATCGTTGACCACCACTGAATTTTCCTCCCGATATGTGAATCTCGCTATGGCATCCGCTGGCCTGAACGCGCGTTTCCCTCCCACAGGACGCACGTGCACCAGGGGTTCCTTGCGAAGCAAATTGGTCCAACCTGGGGGTGCATAAGACCCTTGCCGGGCATGCAACCCCACCCCTCCATTTCATGTGGAAGTTGGCTTCTCCTGAAGCAAGGGGTCGGATGGGTTCCGATGACCGGTTTTCTGGTGCCCAATCGCCCATTTGGGGCCACCAACGGTGGGGAAACGTGCCGCGACGACGACGTTTGGGGCCCATGCATCTCGTGCGTGTGGGGCCTTGTATCCGACACATTTCCGGTGGGGCCACTGGAGCATCTGCCCGTTCCATGCGCAGTCGGCCCCATGCAAGGTGGCCGTCGCCACCCCCGGGCTCGGTCGTGGCGGGCTGGCTTGGTGGTGGCCTGGCGTCCGCTGCTTGCGCTGCGAGACCTGGGTGGTCGCGGCCTATGCCTTGAGGCCGTCGCGGACCTTCACGGCCATGCCGTGCCCGAAGTCGGCAATCTCGTCGGGGGCCATCATGAGGTGGCCCACCGCAATGAGTTGGTCCTCGGCGTCCACGACCAAGCACTCATCGCCCGGGCGCAGGCCCGGATCGATGCCGGTGACGAACTGGTTGAACACCGACTTGCCGTCGCGATTGAACGGCACCGAGTCCGCGTGCACCGACACGCGGATGCCGGGGGCAGGCAAGGCCGCGTGGAGCAGGGCCGCTCCTGCGGGTTTGAGGGTGAACAGCCCATCGCCGGCGCGCAGGCTCAGCACGTGCTCCCCATCCAATGCGGCGGTGCGCATCTTGCGGGTCTTGCGGCTGCGCTCCACACTCAACGTGGCCGCGGCGCCTTGGCGGTCCTTGGCCATGGGGTCCGTGACGCGCTCCCGGATGGCGGCGCTCAGGGCGGCGGCCGCCTCGTTGCGCTCCGCCCAGTCCGCGCGGGGATGGGCTTCCAGGACTTGGCGCACGGTGGTGGTGTCGAGGAGGCCCGACAACACGGCGCCGGCGCCGAGCCCGAATTGCCAATCCGCGGTGCGCAGCACCTGCAACAAGTCCCGGTCCACGTCCTGGCCAGGCAGGCCGGGGCCGGGGATGCCGGGCATCATGTCGTGGGCCGCCAACAAATGGTCCTTGGTCTGGCCGACCCAACCCATGTGGCCGGGGTCGAGGCCATCCAAGCGGGGCAAGACAGATTGGGCAAACGGATACGCCTCGTCCAAGCCAAGCGGCACCGGGCCCAGACTGCCAATCACCATGTGCTCCTGGTCCACGTCCAGCGGTCCGGGGATGGCGGCGCCGTAGGGCTTGTTGCGGGGCTCCTTGTGCATCGCCACCTCCACCTTCTCTTCGCCCTCCTGGGCATAGGGGGTCTCGACGGCGGACTCCACCGGCGGCGCCAAGGGCGTGTAGCGGCTGACCATGCGGTCGCGGATGCGGGCGAAGGCGGGCCGGTGGTGGCTCAAGCCACCCGTGTAGCGCAGGGCCTTGTCTCCGGAGAGTGGCTCGCGGGCTTCCAGCCAGGCTTGGTATTCGGGCTCGCGCAGGCGGCGGGTGGCCGCGGCCAGCATGGGGTGGGCGGCGGCGCGCTGCTCCACCAATTCCCACAAGGTTCCGGCGCGGATGGCTTCCCGGATGCGTCGGATGTCCGTGAAGCAGACGTCGAGGTTGTGCATGGCCAAGGCGCGTTCGGCGGCGAAGCGGGGATCCGTTTCTTCCCGTTCCCGGATGCGGTCGTCGGCGGCCGCCACACCGCCTTCGGCGGCGCCATCGACGCGCTTGCGGCGGCTCTTCTGCTTCAGCGCCTTGCTCAACTCGCCCGGCGTCCAGCCATCCAAGAAGCGGCTTGCAAACGGCCACTCCTGCAAGTCGTGCACGTGCAGGGTGCCTTCGGGCACCATGACGCGGCCGTCCTTGGCGTACTTGGCGTAGCTGCTGGAATCGAAGATGTCGCAACCCAGGGCCGTGGCGATGGGGAAGACGAGGGGGTGGCCGGCGCCAAACAAGTGCACCGGGCGGTCCTTGCGCAGTTGCGACTGGCTGTGGATGATCATGTCCACCAGCTCGGGGTACATCTGCTGCTCCATGACCGGCACGACGCCGCCAATGGTGGTGTAGCCGGCATCCAAATCGCGGTACTCGGAGGCGCAGTGGCGGCGCAAATCCGTGAAGACGCCGCCTTGAACGGTCGTGTTCAGCACGGTGCCTTCGTGGGCGGGCAGCGGCTTGTCGCCGGCATGCACCGCGGCGCGGTGGGCCGCCAACGTGTCGGCGCTCAGCTTGGTGCGCTCGATGGTGGTGCCCACGGCCTCTTCGGCGCTGGCGCGGTCCATGTCGGGGGTGACGAACAAGTCCAGGCAGGTGGCGACGTCCACGCCCATGTTGGCCTGGAACTCCACGATCTCCTTGGGGCCCACCTCGACGTCGCCGTAGACGTACATTTGGAACGTCCCGGAATCCGTCATCAACGGCCCATCCCAACCGATGGTCTTGTGCACGCCCTCGCCGAGCGCCTGCTCCCGCAAGTGGTCGTGCTTGTGGATCACGTACGAATTGGTGATGACCATGTCCGCGCCAAAGCGCTCCTTCATCTCTCGAGGCGTCACCAAATCGATGTTGGGGTTGATGACGGGCAGGAGCGTCGGCGTCATGGCGTCGCCATGGCGGGTGCGGAAGCGGCCGATGCGGCCGGCAGCGGCGCGGGCGACGATGTCGAAGGCCACGAAGCGCGCGAGACGGGTCTCCTTCATAACGGACACACTGGGGTCGGCGCCGACCCCAACGTTGATGTGGGGGGTGGGGTCGAACGGACTCCGTGGACCTGCTGTCCGCTGACCTACCCGCCATTCCCCGGCCGACCGGCGATGTCCTGGGGTACTCCGACGAGGCCATCGATGCGGAAGCCAAGCGCTTGCACGACGCCATCGGCCAACCGGCTCGCTGGGACATGGATGCCTGCCGTGGCATTGCGCCCTTGACGTTGGAAATTCAGCGCCTCAAGAAGGAGCAGGACGTCTTCATCTTGGCCCACAGCTACCAGACGCCGGACATCATCTACGGCGTGGCCGACGCCGTGGGCGACTCCTATGGCTTGGCCAAGGTCGCCAAGGAACGCACGGAATCCACGATCATGTTCAGCAGTGTCCGCTTCATGGCGGAAACCGCCAAGATCGTCAACCCCACCAAGCGCGTCCTGCACCCGACGCCCGAGGCCGGCTGCAGCCTGGCCGACGGCATCACGCCCGAGGACGTGCGCCGCCTCAAGGAGCAACACCCCGGCGTGCCGGTGGTGTGCTACGTCAACACCACGGCCGCGGTGAAGGCCGAGTGCGATGCCTGCGTCACCAGCAGCAACTACATCGACGTCTGCAAGGCCATCGAAGGCGACGAACTAATCTTCGTCCCGGACGCCTTCATGGGGCGCCACTTGCAGAAGGCCATCCCGGAGAAGACCATCCACATCTTCGACGCCGTCTGCGAAGTCCACGAACGCTTCGACGCCGGCGCCATCAAGGAATGGAAGCAACAGGCCATCGCCGAAGGCAAGGACCTCACCGTCCTCGTCCACCCCGAATGCGCCAGCCCCGTCTTGGACGAGGCGGACTTCATCGGCTCCACGGAGAAGATGATGGACTACGCCCGCGAACTGGAAGCCCGCGGCAAGGTGGACATCATGACCATCACGGAATGCGGCACCAGCGACCGCATCCGCGCCGAGATGCCCAAGCTCAACGTCATGGGCGCCTGCGTGGTCTGCCCCCACATGAAGAAGACCGACCTGAGCCACATCTTGCAGGCCCTGGTCGACCCCACGCCGGACCAAGTCATCGAGATTGACGCCGACGTCATCGACGGCGCCCAGCGCTGCCTGGACCGGATGTTCGAACTGGGCAACTAGTACGGACGCGTCGTCACGCGGCCACCCGGAGCCAATGCCCCGGTCTGGGGTGCGCCCACGATGATGATGTCGCCCCCGGCGGTCACGTTGCCTGCCTTGAGTTGACCCAACAGGAGGATATCGCCGGCGGCGTGCAAGTCGCCCACCGTGGAGCCTGCCTGGACCACGATGCGGCCTTCGCTGCGGACGTCGCCCGTGCGGCAGCGACTGCCCACGATGACTTCGTGGCCCCCGTGGATGGCGCCCGTCCGGGCCCCGGCTGCGAGCACAATGGCTCCGCGGTGCAGGACGGGTCCGGCCACCGTGGCCCGCATGCCGACGTGCAGGATGCCGGAGGCGCCGCTCAGGGGCGGGACTTGGGCGTCCTGGGGCACGAGGTGGCCGGATTCCGTCTTGTGGATGCCGTCAGCGACCCACATCAGCGGCGGCGCGCCACGACGATGGCCGCGATGGCGGCCAGGATGGCGACGAGGCCCGCGCCGGGGCTGTCTTCGCCTTCATCGCCCGTGGGGGTGGGGGTGCCGCCGTTGAGGATGGTCCAGGTGAGGTTCTGCTCGAAGTGCGCACCGCAGTCGCCGAAGTCGAAAATCAGGCAGTGGCTGTAGTTGTAGAACTCGATGGTGGCGTTGTCCCAGTCGCCGGACGGCGGGGTCCAGGTGACGGTCTTGACGCGCGTCGGCGCTTCGCCGGCCGTGAAGAAGAACTGTTCGTTGCCCAGGCCCGTCACGCTGCCGGCGCTGGTGGTGAGGCGCTCGAACATCACCATGCTGTCCGTGTTGGCGGTCACCGTCACGGTCAGGTTGAACACCAGGACATCGTCGGTCAAGGTGTAGGGGAAGTCGATGTCCGTCTCCATGACGTGGCCGGGCTGGTAGTCCACCCAGATCTGCTCGTTGCGGGTGAAGGTGGCGTCCGCGTCGCCGCTGGCGGTGATGGTGATGATCTCGGGGATCAGGCCCATGGCGGTGCCGTTGGGGGTGAACGAGACGGTGCCGGTGGTGCTGGTGGTGCCGGCGGGGTTCAGGCAGTCCGGGCCGGCGTTGAACGTGAGGGTGCCGTCCTGGGCGCCCCACTCGGCGGGGGCGTCCGTGGTGAGGGCGACGTTGATGGTCTGGCTACCCGACGTGACGAAGTCCTGGCAGTTCACCGTGCCCGTCACGGTGAGCTCCGTGGTGCTGCCCGGGGGCAACGCGAGGGGCTCGTCGTCGGCGGTGATGGACAGGGCTGCGTCGGCTCCGGGCACGGCCAACAAGGCCATGGCCACCAGAAGGGCGCGGATCATCATTTGATTCACGCCGGGCGGTCCATTTGAAGCTATTTGGCGTTTCTCCAAAGGCTCAGGCGCCAATCTGGAGGGGGCTCACGATGCGCTGCAGCAAGGCGATGGCGCTGAGGCTCGCGAGGTGGCTCGTGCGGGGGTTGGTGGGGCTGGCCAAGTTCTCCACTTCGATGCGGGCACGACCAAAGGCGCCCTCGATGATGACCTTGTGGCTGTTGTGGCTGGCCAACGGGTCCACGGCCACTTGCACCCAAGTGTCCTCGAAGCCCAGGCCCGCCATCGAGAGCGTGGCGGCGACGTTGACGTTCTTCGGGAACTTCTGGACCGCGTCCTTGGCGGGGCCATTGAACAACAGCGTCCACTGGTCCACGTTCTTGTCCAGGCCCGCGTTGGGTTTGGTCGTCACCAACGTGACGGCCTTGAGGCCCCCGGCGGCGGCTGCTTTGAGACCATCGATGCCCATGACCGCGCCGCTGGGGACGTAGACCTTGCCACCGTGCTCTCGGGCCAACGACACGAGATCCTGGCGCACCGCATCGTCGGCCAAGGCGCCCACCGTGAGCACCATGACGGACTTGCCCAAGCGCAGCGCAGCGCGCAAGGACGTCTGCACGACGCCCTTGTTGGCGCATTCGATGACCAAGTCGCTGGCCTCGATGAGGGAATCCACGTCGGGGCTTGCTTCGATGCCATCCTGGGCCAGCAGGGCCACGGCGTCCGGGTCGATGTCGAAGACGCGGACCGCCGCGATGTCCTCCATCGCCGTGGCGGCGTGGGCCAGTTCGGAGCCGATGGCGCCGCATCCGATGATGCCGATGCGCATGCGGCGGCCACTTGGGGCCTGGGCTTAAGCGCGGCGACGCAGCAGGGCGGCACCCAGCAGGGCCACGGGCAGGAGGCCCGTGGGTCCGGGGACGTAGACGCCCTTGGTGCGGCCAACGAAGCTCAGCTCCACGGGCTCGCCTTCCTGCGCCGCGTCGTCGACATTGACTGGAATCACGCGGATCGTGAAGCCTTCCTCTTCGTTGTTGGGGCCGTTCTGGAACGGCGTGACGTAATGCAGCGTGGCCACCGCCGTCGTGCGCGCATCGGGGCCCATGGCGGCGGGGTCGAGGATGAGCTGGTCGGGGACGACGACGTCGCCCATGGAGGGGGCTTCGACGACCTCGAACCGGTACATGGTCCGGGAGTTTCCGTGGTTGGTGACCGTGATGTCGTATGGAATCATCTTCTGGGGTGCGGCCATCTTGAGGCGTTCATCGGCCGTGGCCGTGAAATCCTCCATCCAACCGAAGTGGATGGTCTGGGGCACAATGGCCTCCTCCAGGGGCGCGCCAGCGGCTTCCACGCGGAAGGTGTGCTCCAAT
>JBFKTF010000048.1:0-11787 GCA_041636435.1 Thermoplasmatota archaeon | reverse complement strand
TAGTAGACGTGCCCCACGTCGCCCAGGCCCAACTCGGTGGCGTCGTGCAGCGTGTTCCAGCCCATGTGGGGAATCTTGCCCGCGGAGGCAGGCAATTGGACAACGCGTCCAGGGACGAGGCCGAGGCCGGCGTGTTGGGGGTCTTCGTCGCTGGCTTGGTACATGGCCTGCATGCCGATGCAGATGCCAAGCAGCGGCTTGCGGGCGGCCACATGGGCCACCAGGTCGTGGCGGGCCGGTTCGAGGCTGTCCATGACGGCGCCAAAGGCACCCACACCCGGCAGCACGATGGCGTCGGCTTGTGCCAGCTGGGCTGGGTCGTCGGTGACGGTCACTTGGCGACCGGCGCGTTCCATGGCGCGGCGCAGGCTGTGGAGGTTGCCCACGCCGTAGTCGAAGATGGTCCAGTTCACAGGGCCTCCAAGGCGGCGATGAGGCGGTCCATGTGCTCGGGTTCGCCGATGCTGAAGCGCACCATGTCGTCGAGCATCGGGGCACCGGGGAAAGATCGGACCAGGATGCCTTGTCGGCGCAGACCAGCCAGGACTTCGCCGGGGGGCACGGGGCTGCGGGCGAGGATGAAGTTGGCGTCGCTGGGGACGGTCTCGTAGCCCAGGCGTTGCAGGGCCGCTTCGAACCGTTCCCGTTGTTCGATGACGACCTGGACGCCTTCGTCGATCCACTCTTGTTCGTCCAGCGCGGCGGCGGCGACGCGTTCGGAGTAGATGTTGAGGTTGAATGGCGGCTTGACGAGGCGCAGGCGTTCCATCAAGTCGACGTTGGCCGCCAAGTACCCGATGCGGAGCGCCGCGAGGCCGTATGCCTTGCTGAAGGTGCGCATGACGACGAGGTTGTCGTGGTCTTCGACGCGGGGCAGCCAACTGTGCTTGAGTCCAGCGTACTCAATGTAGGCTTCGTCGAGCACGACGATGCCCTTGGATTCCGTGACCAAGCGTTCCAGTTCGCCGGTGGGCGCCCGGGTGCCGGTGGGGTTGTTGGGGGTGGCGACGATGGTCATCGCCGCGTCGGCGGCCAACAAAGCGTCCACGTCGAGTTGGTGGCGTTTGAGGGGCACGCGCTGCAAGTGCAGGTCTTGCAGCGTGGCATAGAATGGGTAGAGGGAGTAGCTGGGCCAGGGCGTGGCGAGGGTGTCGCCTTGGCCGGTGAAGGTCTTGGTGAGGATGTCGAGCGCTTCGTCGCTGCCGTTGGCGGCCAGGAAGTTCTCCGGTCGCAGGCCATGCCACTGGGCCAGGGCATCCATGAGCCCGTCGGCGTCACGTGTGGGGTAGTCGACGACGCCGAGTTGGCGGGGGTCGATGCGGTCGAGCGCGGGGTTGCGGCCGTGCAGGTTGGTGTTTTGATCGAGCCGCAAGGGGTTGCCCTCGATGGGGGCCTTGTAGTAGGGTTGCAGGCCGCGCAAGTGGGGCTGCGTCCATTGCAGGGCCTTCTCTTTGCGGTCCATCAGTTGGCCTCCAGGCGTTGGCGCACGGCGTCCGCGTGGGCGTGCAGGCCTTCGGCGTCGGCCAGCGTGGTGATGTCGCTGGCGACGGCGCGCAAGCCGTTCTCGGTGACGTCCTGCCAAGTCACCCACTTCCGGAACGCATCGAGGCTGAGGCCGCCGGTGAGGCGGGCATACCCCATGGTGGGCAGGACGTGGTTGGTGCCGGAGCCGTAGTCGCCGAGGCTGACGGGGGCCCAGGGTCCCAGGAATATGCTGCCGGCGTGCCGGATGTGACGCAGCACCTCGTGGGGCTGTTCGGTGATGATCTCCAGGTGCTCAGCAGCGTAGGCGTTGGCAAACGCGATGGCCTCGTGCATGGGGGCCGTGAGGATGGCGCCTTGCTCGAGGCTCTTGGCGATGATGTCGCTTCGTGCCGCCTCCGGGACCCGGGCTTCGAGTTCCTTGGCCACGGCGTGTGCCAAGGCGTCGTCGGTGCTGACCAGGACCACTTGGGCGTCGGGGTCGTGTTCGGCTTGGGCCATCATGTCCAAGGCGATGTGCTTGGGGTCGGCCGAAGCATCGGCGATGACCAACAATTCGCTGGGTCCGGCGGGGCTGTCGATGCGGACCTGGCTGGCCAGTTGTTGCTTGGCGGCGGTGACGTATGCGTTGCCGGGGCCAACGATGCTGTCCACCCGGGGCACGAGCGTGGTCCCGAGCGCCAGGGCGGCGATGGCTTGGGCGCCGCCGGCGCGCAGGATGCGGTTGGCGCCGGCCGCCTTGGCGGCGTAGGCGACGGCGGGGTCGATGGCGCCGTCCTCGCCCGGGGGCGTGACGACGATGATGTCGGGGACGCCGGCCAGGCGGGCGGGCGTGACCGTCATCAAGACCGTGCTGGGGTAGCTGGCGCGACCGCCGGGGACGTAGCACGCGGTGCGTTGGTCGACGATGGCGCGGCGCCCCAGCCGGATGCCGGGCGTCGGTTCGATCTCGATGTCCGGGGTGGCTTGTTCGGCGTGGAACGCTTCGATGCGGGCGAGGTTGTTGACGATGGCGTTGCGGACGTCGGCAGGGCATTGCTGCGCCAAGGTGTCCCATTCGTTGGCTGGGAGCCATGGGTCCGCCAAGTCGGCGCCGTCGAATTGGTGGGTCAATTCGCGCAGGGCGCCGTCGCCGCCGGCGATGACGTCGGCGACGATGCGGGCGGTGATTTCGTGGACTTCGGCGCCAACGCCTTGGGCTCGTTGCAGCAACGGGGCTTGATCGATGTCGGCGAGAGCTTGCACCTTCACGGGACGAGCCTCTCGATGGGCAGGACGAGGATGCCGCGACCACCAAGGGCTTGCAGTCGGTGGACGGCGTCGAAGATCTCGTCCTCGTCCACGACCACTTGGATGGCGACGCTGTCGGGGTCGCCGGCGATGTCGACGACCGTGGGGCCGCCGATGCCGGGCAAGAATTCCCGCACGGCGTCGAGTTGGCTGCGGGCCAGGTCCGCCATGAGGTAGCGTTTCTTTTGGGCTGCCACGACGCTTTCCAATGCGAACACGACGCGGTCCACTTCCCCTGCGATCTCCGCGTCCAGGTCGGGCCGGGCGATGAAGCGGCAGGTGCTCTCGACGATGGTGCCGATGGCGCGCAAGTGGTTCATCATCAGGGTGCTGCCCGTGCTGGTGAGGTCCGTGATGGCGTCGGCGATGCCGAGGGCGGGGGTCACTTCGCACGCGCCGCTGACTTCCGTGACCTTGACGTCCTTGCCGAGGCCGGCAAAGTGGGTGCGGGTCAGGTGGGGGAAGCTGGTGGCCAGGCGCACGCCGTCGGGCAGGTCCTCGGGGGCCTGGGCGGGGTGGTCGTTGGGCACGGCGATGACGAGCTTGCACTTGCCAAAGCGCAAATCGACGCGGTCGTCGACGGTGACGCCGGCTTCTTGGATGACGTCGAGGCCCGTGATGCCACAGTCGACGGTCCCATCGGCGACCATGCCGGGAATGTCTTGGGCGCGCAGGAACAGGACTTGGATGCGGCCGCCGAGGGCCATCGCGTACAGCTTGCGCTGCGACGAGCCGCGAAGATGGATGCCAGCGCGCGCTAGCAGCGCGATGGAATCGTCGGCCAACCTACCTTTGTTTGGGATCGCAAGTTTCAGTGGACGCATGGGTCACCCCACGGACAAACCGGCCGCGTCGCTCTACCAATGCGCATGGGTGCGATGGGAGCGGGCTTCGGCCACGGGGCGGCCATGGCGGGCGGCGGTATTTGGCATTGATGCCCAGTGATGCCGGTATCTGTGCATCGCGGTTGCGTGGCGAACAGGATACAAAGACCCCCGTGCCTCGTGCGTCGTGGCCGACCTGGAGGGGCACCGCGAACGCATCGACGCCATCGATGCCGAGTTGCAACGACTCATCTCCGAGAGGGCGCGCCTCGCTTCGGCAATTGGCCGCGCCAAATCGGGCAACGACCACTACCGACCCGGCCGCGAAGCGGACGTCATGCGGTCGGCCATTGAGCGCAACGACGGGCCACTGCGCGACGACCAGATGGCGCGCATCATGAAGGAAATCATGAGCGCCTGCCTGCACCTGGAGTCGCCGTTGACGGTGAGCTACTTGGGGCCGCCGGGGACGTTCACCGAGGCGGCGATGTTCCTGTTCTTTGGCCACGGCGTGACGCCGTTGCCTCGACCCGGGATTGGCGCCATCTTCCGGAGCGTCGAGTCCCGCGAAGCCCAGTACGGCGTCGTGCCCATCGAGAACAGCAACGAGGGCGTCGTGACCCATAGCCTGGATGCGTTTGCGCGCACCAAGCTGCGCATCTGCGGCGAAGTCTCCATGCCGGTGCACCACCACTTGTTGACGCCCGGCGGCACCGCGCTGGACGACGTCGCGGTGGTGCGGGCGCATCCGCAGGCCTTGGCCCAATGCAGTGCCTGGCTGGAGCAGCACCTGCCCCACGCGGATCGACAGGAAGCCAGCAGCAACGCGGAAGCCGCCCGCATCGCGGCAGAGGACGGCGGGGCCGCGATTGCCAGCCGCGTGGCGGCCGACTTGTATGGCCTGGACGTGGCCGCGGCCCGCATCGAGAACGACCCCGACAACCGCACGCGGTTCCTGGTGGTGGGCGACCAGGACGCGGAGCCCACGGGCCAGGACAAGACCACGTTGATGCTGGGCTTGCGTGACCGCCCCGGGGCCTTGGTGGATTTGCTGCGACCCTTTGGCGACGTGGGCATCAACATGGACCGCATCGAGAGCCGGCCAAGCCGTGCCCCCGGCGCCGACTTCCATTTCTTCATTGACGTGCAAGGCCACCAAACGGATGCGTCCGTGGAGGAGTTGTTGCAACGTTTGCAGGCCGAAGCGGCCTTCGTGAAGGTCCTGGGTTCCTACCCGCGGGCCGTGCTGTAAGTCGGTGCGGGGGGCGTCGTGCGGACGGGCCGGAGCTGCGCCTAGATGCGGCCCACGGCGTGGGCGTACTCGGCGTTGAGCACCGATTGCCCCGCGGCGCCGCGGACCGTGTTGTGGCCCAGCACCACGAAGCGGACGGTGTCTCCCCGGACCTGGATGCGGCCCACGTTGACGGACATGCCGGCGCCGGCGTCGCGGTCGCGACGGGGTTGGGGGCGGTCGGGCGCGTCGTGGACAACGATGGGACGCTCCGGAGCGGAGGGTAGCCGGGCCACTTCGGAGGGGCCCCGGAACGTGCTGAAGGCCTCGCGGATGGCCAAGGCGTCGGCGCGTTCTCCGAGCCGCAC
This sequence comes from Thermoplasmatota archaeon, assembly GCA_041636435.1. Lineage (GTDB taxonomy): Archaea > Thermoplasmatota > E2 > JACPAO01 > JAHFTW01 > JBFGSX01. Next base: position 6,592 of record JBFKTF010000048.1, on the reverse strand, counting down.
ATGGACCGATTCGAAGTGGCCCTCGCGCACCGGCACGCGGGTGCACGTGGCGTGGACGTCGAAGCGGGCGGCGCGGTCGATGGTGCCCAGCGTCTTCTGGGGTTCCGTCTCCAGCTTGTCCTCTTCGCCCGGGATGTGGGGCATGACGTTGTCGACGATGTCGAGGCCGCTGACGCCGGGGTAGCCTGCCCCGCTCAGACCTTGCATGGTCGTGACGTGGACCGTGTCGATGCCGAAGGCCCGGTGCAGTGGCGCCAGGGCCATGGTGAGCACGATGGCGCTGCAGTTGCCGTTGGCCACCAAGGCGCCGGGGCCGGGTTGGCGGTCCAGGAGCCCGATGTGGTCGGGGTTGACCTCGGGAATCAGGAGCGGCACGTCGGGGTCCATGCGGTGGGTGCTGGCGTTGGTGAAGACGCGGTACCCTTCCTGGGCGAGCATGCGTTCCACTTCGCCGGCTTGGCCACCGGGCAGCGCGGAGAAGCAGACTTGGACGTCGTCGCGGTCCCGCATGGAGTCCAAGTCGTCGACGCGCAGGGGAGCCACGTGGTCGGGCACGCTGCCATCGAGGATCCAATTGGCGGCATCGATGTACGGTCGACCGGCGCTCCGGTCGCTGGCCACGAGGCTGCGCAACTCGAAGTCTGGGTGGCCCGCAAGGCGTTCGATGAAGCGTTGCCCCACGGCGCCGGTGGCGCCCAGGACGGCGCATCCAATCTTGCTCATGCGGTCACCCGCTGCATGAAGTGGTCGTGGACGCCACGCAGGGCGGCGGCGCGGTCGCTGCTCTTCACGATGAAGTCGATGGCAATGTCGCTGGCACCGAGGCTGATCATTTCGATGTTGACGCCCGCATCGGCGACCGCTTGCAGGATGTCGGCGGCGGCACCGGGGGTGTCGCCCAGTCCCTTCCCAACGACGCAGACAAGGCTGCGTTGGGGCAGGACTTCGATGCTTTGGATGACGCCACCCACCAGTGGCGCGAGGGCGTCGCGGGCGGGTTCGGCGTCGCCTTCGGTCATCAGCAGCGCGAAGGTCGCTTGGCTGGTGCTGAGGTTGAGCACGTTGATGTGGGGGATGGCGTCGAAGACGCGCTTGGCCACGCCCGGAGTGGCCGCCATGCCGGCGCCATTGAGGCGCACGATGGCGAGTCCGTCGCGGCTGGCGGTGGCGCGCACCAAGGCCGGTGCGGGACCGACTTCTTTGCGCACGACGCTGTGGGGCGCTGCGGGGTCGCGGACGCTGCGGATGAGGATGGGGATGTCCGCATCGGCGACGGGTTCCACGGCGCGCGGGTGCAGCACCTTGGCCCCAAACTGGGCCAGTTCGGCGGCTTCGTCGTAGCCCAGTTCGTCCACGAGCATGGCATCCGCGACCGCTTCAGGATCGGCGGTCAAGAAGCCGGGGACGTCCTTCCATAGTTCGACGGATTCGGCTTGCAGTGCGACGCCGAGGAGGCTGGCCACGTAGTCGCTGCCGCCGCGTCCAAAGAGCGTGGCGTGGCCGTCGGGGTCGACGCCGTAGAAGCCGGTGATGACCGGCACGTCGCCGGCGTCGATCATGCGGCCCAATTGTTCGGGCACCGCCTTGGTCATGGCGGGGATGTCGGGCCGCGCGTTGCCAAAGGGACCGGCGCTGCGCACGCCGGCGTGTTCGGCGTCCATGTGGACGGCGTGGCTGCCGGCGCGGCGGATGGCTGCCGCGAGCACGATGATGCTGAGGCGCTCACCAAACGTGGCCACCAAGTCCCGCAGGCGGGGTGTGGCTTCGCCGGTGTATGCGATGCCGTACAGCAAGCGCTCCAGCCGTTCCAGGGTGGCGTGCAGGCCGTATTGGGCGGCGTCGTCGCCTTGGGGGGCGACGTGCTGCAGGGCCTCTTCGTGCTTGGTGCGCATGCCGTCGAGCAGGACCACGACTTGGCTTTCGTCGCGGGCGACCTCGTCGACGGCGCGGGTGAGTGCGTCCGTCACGCCTTGCATGGCGGAGGCGACGACGACGCGTGGGTACGGGGCTTGGCGGACGATGCCAGCCACGTGGGCGATGGCGGCTCCATCGCGCAGGGCGGCGCCGCCGAACTTCATGATCCTCATGCGTGGCCCTCCTGGCGTGCCAAGAGCAGGAAGTCGGCCAGGACCAGTTCGATGGCGGCGCGGACGACGGGGACGGCGCGGATGCCGATGCATGGGTCGTGGCGTCCCTTGAGTTCTAGGGTGGTGGCGTCGCCGGTCTCCAAGTCGACCGTGTCTTGGGTTTGGAAGATGCTGCTGGTGGGCTTGATGGCCACGTGGCCCCACAGCGGCATGCCGGTGGTGCGGCCGCCAAGGATGCCCCCGGCCCAGTTGGTGCGGGTGCCGCCGGGTTGGATGGGGTCGTTGTGTTGGCTGCCATGCATCGTGGCGGCGCGGAAGCCGGCGCCGAAGCTGACGCCCTTGATGGCGGGGATGCTGAACAGCATGTGCGCGACGGTGCTTTCGATGCTGTCGAAGAATGGGTCGCCCCACGCGGCGGGGACGCCGTCGGCTTGCCAAGCGATGGTGGCGCCGAGGCTGTCGCCGGCGCGGCGGGCCCCGTCGATGGCGTCGCAGAACGCTTGTTCGAGTCCTTCGTGGGCGGTGTGGACTTGGCTCTTGGCCACCAGCTCATTGGCTTGGACGGCGTCGTCGGGCCCGGCGTGTTCGCCGTCGTGCTGGACGGGGCTTCCGTCGTGTCCATCGAAGCCGGTGATGCTGTGCAGGTGGGCGGCCACGTCGATGCCGGCTTCTTGCAGCAATGGGCTAATGAACGCTGCGGCGGCCACCAGTGGCGCGGTGAGGCGACCGGAGTAGTGGCCTCCGCCGCGGTGGTCGTGGTGTCCCCGGGCCCAGAGGTCGGCCACCAAATCGCTGTGGCCCGGGCGGGGCTTGCGGCGCAGTTCGGAGTAGTCCTTGCTGCGCGTGTCCGTGTTGTCAATCCACAGCAGCACCGGGGCGCCCGTGGTGTGGCCTTCGAAGACACCGGAGCGAATCTGCACGGTGTCCGCTTCGCTGCGTTGGGTGGTGAGGGTGCTTTGGCCGGGGCGGCGTTGCGCCATGCGGGCGGCGATGGCGGCTTCGTCGACGGGCAAGCCGGGCGGGACGCCGTCGATGGTGATGCCGATGCCGTGGCCGTGGCTTTCGCCCACGATGCCGAGGCGCAGGCGGCGTCCGAACTGGTTCATCGGACACCTGCCATGCGGGCCATCTCCTCGTGGAACGTCGGGAAGCTGATCATGGTGCTGGGGGCGTGGTCGATGTGGCTGGGCCCGTCGGCGGCCAATGCGGCCACGTAGAAGGCCATGTGGATGCGGTGGTCGTCGGGGAGCGCCGGCGCCGCACCTTGCAGGGTGCCACCGTGGACCACGAGCCCCGCGGGCTTCTCTTCCACGACGATGCCCATGGCGGTGAGCCCGGCGGCGACGGCGGCGATGCGGTCGGATTCCTTGTGGCGCAAGGTGGCGCCACCCGTGAACGTCGTGGTGCCCTGGGCGCAGGCAGCCACCACGGCGAGGATGGGGAACAGGTCGGGCGTGTGGGTGACGTCGATTTCGCCGGGGGACACGAGTCCGCCGCTGCGGACCCGGACGGAGTCACCGATGTCGACGCGGGCCCCGAACTCGGCCAAGAGGCCGGCGATGCGGCGGTCACCTTGAGGGTCCATGGGGTCGAGACCCCGCAGCACGATGTCGCCGTCGGTGATGGCGGCGGCGGCCATGGGGAACGCGGCGGTGCTCCAATCTCCCGGCACGTGGAACGTGGCCGCGCTGGGGCGTTGGCCACCCTCGATGTGCATGTCGTCGCCTTCGGGGACCCGCAAGCCAAAGCTGCGCAGGACGCGACGCGTGACCTCCAGGTACGGGCGACTGCGGACAGGCTCCTCCAGCACGAGGTGCGAGTCGCCTGGAGCTTGGGGCAGGCTCAACATCAGGGCGGAAGCGAACTGGCTGCTGGTGCCGCCATTGATGCGCACCTTGCCGCCGTGGATGGGACCTTGGACCGCGTACGGGCATCGTCCAGCGTCGTCGCCGCGGATGTCGGCGCCGAGGCTGCGCAAGGCGTCGAGCAGGATGTCGTTGGGACGACCCCGCAAGGAGGCGTCGCCAGTGAACGTGGTGGCAAACGGGTAGCGGGCGGCCAGCGCGGTGAGGAGGCGCAGGCCGGTGCCGGCGTTGGCGCAATCCAGGGGCGCGTGGCTGGCCTGGGGCGTGCCTCCATGGATGAGGACGTCGGCCTCGCCGCGCACCTCGATGCCGAGTTGTCGGATGCAGCGCAGCGTTGCTTCGGGGTCGGCGGCGCGCAGCGGGTTTTCGATGAGCACGTCGTGTTCGGCGGTGGCGGCCAAGACGTAGGCGCGGTGCGTGAACGACTTGCTGCCGGGAATCGTCATGGTGCCCGCAGCGGTGGCCGGGTGGACCTTCATGGCACCACCCGGTGCCAGTGCCAGAGTCCGCCGTCGACTTCCTCCAAGTCCACTTGGTCGTCGAAGATGGCGGCCACGGCGGGGCCGGTGCCGCTCAGGCCAGCCGCCAACGCGCCGGCTTGTTGGGCCACGTCCACGGGGGCGTCCGTGACGGGTAGGCCGGCGGCTTGGTAGAGTCGGAAGAATGCGGCGCCGTTGCGTTGCAAGGCACCGGGCAGGTCGCCGTCGCGCAGCATCGCTTCGCTGGCGCGTGCTTCGTCGACGACGGCGCGGACGTCGACGCGGCGCAAGTCGGATTTCTGGATGGCTGCGTCCGGGACCCACACGGCCACGTGCCATGGCTCCACGGGTACCTCGGTGACGATTTGCCGCATCATGTTGTCTGTGAGGTGGCAGCCGCCACGGCTGACGGCGATTTGATCATCGTATGCGCCGGTGAGGGTGACGCCGGCATCGATGCTGGCATCGACGCACAAGTCGTCGATGAGTCCCTCGCCGATTTCTTCTCCGAACGTGGCGGAGGCGGCGCGGATGAGGGCGGTGCCGGCGGCGCTGCTGGTCTTGAGGCCGCGGCTTGGGGGGAACGTGGAGCGGCAATCGAGGCGGGCGCCATCGTCGCGGCGCAAGACGTCCAGGACGCGTTCGTAGATGCGGCGGGCGAGGCGGTCGTCGGTTGGGCCGGCCCATTGCAGGCCGTCGCCGCCCCATTCCCAGGTGGCGTTGGTGGGTGCGTCGATGGCGAGGCTGCAGCCAATGCCCGTGGCCGAGGCGTTGAGGACCGTGATGGCGCCGTGGGCTTGGCCGCGCCCCATCACAAGGAGGCCTCCATGACGTTCCGATCGCCGGGGGTGCGGGTCCAGTAACGGAACGCGTCGAGGCCTTGTTCGATGAGGAAGTCACGACCGGACGTGATGCGCAGGCCCGCGGATTTGGCCAGGCGTTCCAGGGGAGTGCGGCCGCCGCGGTAGACCAGCTCGATGACGTGGTCCCCATCGATGGATTCCAGAGGGGACTCGTCGTCGCTGCCAAGGGGCGTGGCGTGGACCCAGGTGTCGGCGCGCAGGTCGTGGCGTTCCTTCCAGGGGCTCCACGTGGCGCCGGTTTCGGCGGCGAGCTTGCGACCGTTGTCGGGGTCGCGGGACGTGAAGGTGCAGGGCAGTCCAAGTTGGTGGGCGGCCCAGATGGCGGCGCGGGCAGCACCTCCGGCACCCAGGATGGCGACGCTGCCGGCGCCGTCGAGTAAGCGCTTCATGGCGGTGGCGTCCGTGTTGGTGCCGTGCACGCCGCGGGCATCGACGCGGAAGCAGTTGACGGCCCCCGTGGCGCGGGCCACGTCGTCGAGTCCGGCAATCTTGTGGGCGTGGCGCTTGAGGGGCATGGTGATGGAGCCGCCGCGCAGACCGATGCGGGGTGCGACGCTCATCACGAGGCGCATGATGGGGAGGCTGTCGGGGACTTGCAGGGCGCCAAAGCGTTCGGGCCGCCCGGCGTGGCGCAGCATGGCGTTGTGGATGCAGGGGCTGTCGCTGTGGGCCACCGGGTCGCCCAGAACCGCGTACCAGCCGGCCTCGGCGTCGCCGGGCAAGTCGTCCGGGCCGATGCCCCAATGGTTCCAGACATCTTGGATGTCCTGCAGTTCGGGTTGGCCCCGCACGGCCGCCGGCGATCCATCGGCGGAGCCATAGGTGGCGTGGTTGCCTGCCAATGGCAAGAGGGCGCGGAACAGGGCGTCGCCCCCGATGGGTGCGATGGCGGGTTTGCCGTTGCGATGGGCGTGGCTGTGCGCCAGTTCCAATGCGCGGAGCCGGTCGGCGATGTTGCCGGTGGGGAAGGCGATCTTGTCGTAGCGGCCACGCAGGTCTTGTTGACTTTGGAGGTGGCGCAGGCCGATTTCCCGGCTGGGGGCTTCGATGAAGCGGTGGTCGCTCAGGACGAGCTCCGCGTGGGGCCGGATCGCTTCGACGATGCGGCCCACCTCTTGGTGGTCGTCCTCGATGTCGACGGCGGCGAAGCCAGCTTGGGCGGCCGCCATGAGGAGGTTGATGCGGGCCACTTCGTCGCCCTCGAATGCGCCGCCCTGGCGCTTGGGTCGCAACGTGGCCAGCAAGGGCGTGTCCGTTGCTTCCAAAATCGTGGCCAGGTCGTCGGCGGCTTGGTCGGC